>JAOZOT010000439.1 GCA_029933115.1 Anaerolineae bacterium
AGGCACAGCCGGCCACCGTCGAGCCACTCGTAACGGGCCGGTCCGCAAATGTCCACCTCTCTGCCCGCGGGAGCCAATACCACCTCTCCCGCAAAGCCAGGCCGCTCGTAAAGTACCACTATTACCTCATCCTCGTTACCGCAGACGCGGAAGAGTTGAGAGGTGGAATACAGCAGGGTGGGGCCGTCGGGAGCAAGTTCGATGTTGACCGGCAGAATGGCGGCGGAATGGGCCGCAAGATCGTAGGCTCCATTCCGAGGGAAGACGAGTGACTCGCCTGAGTCGGGCAGGGTGACTTGAAAGCGCCTCGTTGCCGGCGCCGCTCCGATGTTGCGGGGGAACAGGAATGCCGAATGCTCTCCGACCCGCTTAAAGACGGTTACTTCTTCTCCGCCACCCTCCGTCAGTTCGTACCTGGGCGGGCAAACCGCCAACTGGGCCCCCAGGGTCTCGATGAACCCACCGATGCGACGCAAGACGTAGTAGTGAGGCGCTAGCTGTCCCCACTCACCGACGGGCGCCATCCAGTCATGGCTGCTGGTATTGGGCCGCGCCTGGTTGTAGCCAAAGTTGGTCCCGCCGCAGAACATATAGTTGTTGATGGCATTGACGCCCATGCCGATCACCGTCTTGGTCAGAGCATCCGTCCAGGCCGGTGGAATCTCACCGATGCGACAACTGGGCAGGTCGTCACCGACCAGGGTGAACCAACCACACTCAAACTCGGCATACATCATCGGCTTGTCCGGCTGGGTACGGCGGAGCCTCTCCAGTTTGTACTCCACTCCCTCCGGCACAAACATGTAGGGGTGGTTGGGATGCCAGGGCAGCGGATAGTCGTCGAGGGTGTCAATGATCTCTGTGCCACGCAGACCTGGGTTCTCGTTGACGGTAATGGGCACGTCAATGCCATCCTCGCGCACCATGTCCAGCAACCGCAGCGCATAGGGAACGTCACTCCACCAGTCCTCGTTCTCGATCTGGTAGAGAATGATGTTCCCTCCGCGGGTGTAAAGATGTCTGCGCAAGATCCGATTGACCTGCCGATACCAGCGGCGGACAAAGCCCAGGTAGGTCTCCTCGGTGGTGCGAACCTCGCAACCCTCTTTCATCAACCAGGCCGGTAGTCCGCCATAGTCCCATTCCGCGCAGATGAAGGGGCCCGGTCTGATGAAGACCTTCAAGCCGGCCTCGGCCGCCAGGGTCAGGAAGCGGTCCACGTCCTTCGGGCCTGAGAAGTCGAACCGGCCCGGCTCGGGCTCGTGCCAGTTCCAGGCCAGGTAGGCCCCCATCGTGTTCAGGTAACAACGCCGCAGCTTGAGCAGACGGTCGGCCCACTGCTCCGGCAGGACGCGGAAGCAATGCATTTCCCCACTGTAGATGAAACTGGGTTTGCCATCAATCAGGAAGACTCCATCGCGATGGCCAACGCTCGGATTGGATACAACAGACGGTTGTGGCATAGAGAGCCTCCCTTTCGTCGGTCGGAGTTGTTTTTTACAGGCTCCCCGGCGTTTGTGTCTCTACCCCTTCAGCGCACCGGCCGTCATGCCCTGCATGATCTGTCGCTGGAAAAGGACGTACACCACTATAATCGGAACGGTAGCGATGGTCAGGCCGGCCGCCATGGCGACCCAATCGGTGTGGAACTCGCCTACGAAATCCATCAACCCCACCGGCAAGGTCATCAGCTTTCTTTTGTGGATGAAGGCCAGGGCGAAAAGATACTCGTTCCAGCAGGAAACGAACTGAAACACGGTCACCACCGCCAGCACGGGTTTGGAAAGGGGCAACATTATCCTGTAGAAAATGCCGAATTTGGAGCAACCATCTATCAGAGCGGCATCTATCAGTTCGCCAGGGATACTGACCATGAACCCTCGTATCAAAAGGGTGGAGAAAGGCAAGGCGAAGGCCACGTAAGGGCCTATCAGCACAAAGTAGGTGTTCTTCAGGTGCAGAGCTTTCAAGACGAAAAACAGAGGGATCAGGGCTATGTGAGGCGGTATAAAGTAAAAGCCCAAAAAGGCGTAAAACAGGGCGTTGCTGCCGGGGAACTTGAGCCTGGAGAAAGCATAGGCAGCCATGGAAGACAGCAGGAGGATGAGAAATGTGGAGATGCTGGAGACGATCAAGCTGTTCAGGAAGTAGGTAGGAATAGGGCTGGTCTGCCAGACCTTGGCATAGTTCTCAAAGTTCAACCTGGTGGGCAGACCCCAGGGGTTGGCGTACAATTCTGGATTCGTGCGCAAAGAGGTGAAGCCCATCCAGATGAGCGGGTAAAACGCCAATAGCAGTAGAGATAGCAGGAAAAAATTCAAGACGACGTGGGGCAAGAACCCCTTGAGGCGGGCAAAAAGATGCGCTTTTCCTGCTCTTTGCGGAGGGGCTTTCAATGTGAGCCCTGACTGTTTCGCCATTCTAAAACTCCACCGTTTCCTCGCTGCGCGTGTATTGAATCTGTGTGACCACCAGAGCGAGGGTTAAGAGAAACAAAAAGAAAGCAATCGTACTGGCATAGCCCATGTCGAAAGAGAGAAAAGCCTGCTTATACATATAGGTAGCCAGCAACTCGCTGTCGTGGACAGGTCCGCCAAGCGTCATGATGTAGATCAGATCGAAACGCTTGATAGAAGCTGTAATAGCTATGGCGACGGTGACTACGATGACTTCCCGCAACATGGGAATCAGCACGTGAACTCCAAGCTGCCACAGGCTGGTCCCGTCGAGGGTGGCTACATCGTAGATGTCTTGCGGTATGGACTCCAGGGCGGCCATAAAAATGATGACGTAGAAGCCGGTGAATTTCCAGACCGTGACCAGCAGCACGGCAGGCATAACCAGCTTGGAGTTACCCAGCCACGGCTGGGCCAGTTGGCCGAGTCCTATGGCCCTGAGGCCCTCGTTCAGCAGTCCGTACTGGGGGTTATAGACCCACGACCACAACACACCCGCCACCGAGACCGAAAGCACCACGGGGAAGAAATAGGCCGTCCTGTAAAGGTTGCGACCGAAGACCTTGGCCCGCGCCAGCACCAGGGCGATGGCGAAGGCCAGCGGGATCTCGATGAACACCGCCACCGCCACCAGGGCCAGGTTATGCCCTATGCAGCTCAGAATAACCGGGTCGGAGAATAATCGCTGCCAGTTCTCCAGCCCAACAAAGGTACGGGCTTCGGACATTCCCCGCCACTGGTACAGGCTGTAATAAGCCGACATAAAGGCCGGATAGGCGATAAAGACTACGGTGAATATAAAGGCCGGGGCTACGAAGAAAATCACCAGAGCGGGATGATCCCATTTGGTCTTACGCTTCTTAATTCTTATCCTCCCAGTCTAGGCGGGTGTCTGAAAAATGCCTGTAGTGACGACTATATGAAGGTTAAGAAAATAGTTTGGTAATCCGGCCCGACCCAGGCGCGGGGCTAA
>JAOZOT010000440.1 GCA_029933115.1 Anaerolineae bacterium
AGTATACCACATCCCCCGCCCGCAGCGCAACCCGCCGCCCGTTGGCGTGGTAGTACTTGGTGACCGGCGCACGGATGCGCGTGGTGGCATCCGCCACCGCCGGATAGCCCCGCTCGTTGCCCACCCGATCCCATGTCCGCACCCGGAAACGGTAGACGTGGCCCGTCTCCCCGGTGAAGCCGGCCGCGGTGGCGGCCGTGCCCGTCAGCCAGTCGGTCCACTCGCCGTCGTCCACCCGGTACTGCACGTCATACAGCCCGCCGATGCCCGCGCCCGCGTCTTGAGCGCCCCACTGCACGGTGAAGGTGCCGCTGAGCCAGGCCGACGGCGCACCCACCCAGGCTACCGGCGCCGTCACGTCACGGGCCACGGTGGCCCTCACCCCTACCCCTCTCCCGTTCGCCCTCCGCCCTCGCTCCGGGCGACAGGAGAGGGGGCCAGGGGGTGGGGGCCTGCCAAAAGAAAAGCCACCGAAGGCGTTGCATTCCTTCGGTGGCTTCAGCGCTCAGCGGCTCAATAGCTCCGTCGCCTCAAGAAACAGGCCCCGAGTTTCAACCGAGGCCTGGGTGTGAAGCAGGTCTTGTGTCACACAACGGGAGCCTAGCGGCTTCTCATCTCCACCTCCACCCACTCAAAGTCGGGATTGTCCCGCCCGGCCAGGTCCGCCAGCATCTGATCCAGCTCGTCAGGGATGGCGTTGAACTCGAAGCGAATGCGTTTATCCCGGTGCTCACGAATCTCGGCGATGGCCGCTGCTTTGATGGCGTCCAGCGCGATCTGCCGTTGCGCCGGCGTCAGCGCCTCCCACGGCACCGGCACCACCTTCACCCGCATGCCATCCTTGAGCAGCAACGTCGTGCGCAGCATCTCCTCCATGTACACCCGCACCGATTCGTCGGGGATCGGCTCTTCCTCCGCCGGGGGCTGCGGCTGTGGCTGCGACGCAGGTACAACCCGTGGCAACCGGTAGGGCGCCTTGCACGTCACCTTCAGCCCGGCCCTGGCGCAGTACTCCACCACCTCCCGGCGTAGCGCCCGCGCTGCCTTCAGATCATGGGCAACAAAGGTAGGGCTGAGCTGGTGGAAGATGCCGCCATCAGGCAGTTCCTCAATCCTGTAGCCGGGTAGACCCAGCAGGAACTCCCGCCCGTATTTCTCCACATAGGGTGGGCCGAAGATGTTCACCCAGTTGATGTACTTCAGCTTGCGCTTGAGGACGTCTTCGATGGAAGGCGCAGTGTTGGACTCGTAGACGGCTGCCAAGGCTGGTTGCAGTTCAGGATACAACGACCGCGCCAACTCAAGAAGCCGCTGAGCGAAGGGTTCCACCCAAGCCCTTTGGTCCCGAAACTCAAAGTCTACGAGACCACCGATAAATACACCAGTACGGCCCGCTTTGTACGCCAGATTGCAGCCCCATAGAAGCTCCTCCATGCCCAAAGCCACTAGGTTACGGCCGTAGGAGACTGGGTATCTGTCCCCGTACTTTTGAAGCCAACTGCGCACTGTGTCCGGCCAGGTTTCAGCGAGATATTCGCCGATTTCGGCATCTGCGAGCGTGACTCCTTGCTGAGGTCGCGGATACACGACCATCTGGAAGCCATGCTGTGCCAACAAATCTCCAAAGTGATGTAGATCTATCGGATCGGCTAGCCGTTGGCAGTCCTCAAACGTCACGTCGAGCATGATATTCCTTTGCATCTCTCACCTCACTGCATTGGCGGCAACAATTGGCTCTGGCTGGAGAGAACTACACCGCACTCCTGAAGATAGCGCAGAATGTCTTGCCATTGCTCCTGCGTCAGCGGATTGCTGGCCGTCTGGAACATCTCCAGAATGATCTGCTTGCCCTGTGCCTGATAAGTGCCAAGTTGCTTGTACAGCTTGATCAGATTGGATGGGTTCATAGCGTATTTGCTCGTCCAGTACTTGACCTCGACGATGGTGTTCTGGCCTTGCAGCACTAGGTCATAGCGCACGCCGCCGGGACCGCTCTCCTCGACGCCGGTCAGTTGTCCCTGCTGCGCCCAGTACTCCGCCCGCGACAGTTGGGCCTGATAGCCCAGACGGAAGCGCTGGGGAACATTGGGGTTGTTCGCCAGTTGCCGCAGCCTCTCCACCCCGCGCTGCACCCGCTCCGGCAGGCCCCTGAACGGGTCATTTGGATCAAATGGATTCTGGCCGGCCGTGTTCCCTGCTCGTTGCAGAGCGTCACCTAGCCCCTGACCCGCATTACTCGCCTGCTCGGCAAGGGCGGGAGCATAGGGACCATAGAGGTGGGCACACATTAGCGCCTGTTGTACCCACGGGTCGGAAGCGATCAAAGTCACCGCCGCCGGAATGACCAGTGGGTCGAGGGGCACGGGGTCTATCAGTTCGAGCGCGATTATGCCGGCTCCGACAACAGCCTGTTGATGACCGGTGGGGTCTACGTAGTAGAGGGGATTGTTCAAGACATAGCTGTAGCGGTTCCAGGCTTGGGGGTTACGGGGGTGAGAAACCACCGTATCCGCGCTCACAAACCGCCCCAGCGCCGGGTCGTAGTAGCGGGCTTTGTAGTAGTACAGCCCAAGCCCCTGCTCCCACCGCTGCCCGGTGAAGGTGTAGTCGGTGGATGTGGTCCTCCAGGTGCAGCAGGTGCTGCCATAGGGCTACTAGCACAGCTCATCTACCCCGTTGCCGCCAGCGGTGGAGCATGTGTGCTATCTCTACGCCAAGTAGGCTGCTGGTTTACCGCACAGCAAGCACGTCCGAACGACGGCTATAAGCATTGAAGTGAGCGTGGGAGTGCGCAGAACTCTACAGATCATCCTCAAGCCATGTTGGTAATGGTTCAGCGGAGTCAAAGTATGCCGTAATCCCACAACTGTTGCATCGCGCTCTAACTCCCAGCATTTTCCTCACTCCTCTAGTATAAACCGCAAAATCCACATGGAGTTCTCCACCGCATTCAGGACAGCGATGCATCCCACCAGGGTGACTCTTTGCTTTAATGAGATCCTCGATTATCCTCTCTAGGTTTCTGTGTTCCTTAGTTGGCATCATTACCATCCCTTCATTCTCGCAAATCTCTGAGCAATTCTTTCCACATACGCTTCCTCCTGGGAAAGTGGCATTCTCCATTGTCGAGCATACACTCTGTGATGCATTTCTTCGTGCACAATCGTGACAAGGGCCTCTCTTCGTCCTTTCTCAATAGCGAGTGGTCCAACGCGGGTATACCTACCGGGTAGTGCCTCGCCATAGTAGATACGAGACATAGCGGGATCATATTGTGGGTAGTGGAACAAACGTACGTTCTTCAGTTCAGTTTGCACAATATCATCGATCAGCGATTGTGCTTCCCTCTCCGCTTCCTCAATTGCCTCTCTCCCCGCCTTTGCTCCCCGCTCGGCTGCCTCCTCTGCAATTTCCTCC
>JAOZOT010000441.1 GCA_029933115.1 Anaerolineae bacterium
GATACCGCCTCAGCCTGCGGGAGGGTGAACCCCCGCGAATTATGAAAGGCTCTCCCTCCTCAATAACCTGAGGTGGGGGCGGGCCTTGCGCCTGCCCTATCGGGGCGACCGCCAGGGTGCGCCCCCACTTTGAGGGGACACCTTCCGGCGATTCCGTCGTTTGAACTGCAAAGAGACCTGTGGTATCATAAGGCTGCACCCGACGGGGAAGACCTGCAACAGGAAAGCGAACCATGTTTGTAGAGCGGTTTCAGACACTTTCGACCTCCAAAAGGCATTGAGAGGAGGGGATTCCGTGAAGCTGTGGGGTAGTCGTCTTCAGAAAAGCACCAATGGCCTGATGGAACGCTTTAACGCCTCTATCGGCTTTGATAGGCGGCTGTGGGCAGCCGACGTACAGGGCAGCATGGCCTACGCCCGGGCTCTGGAGCGGGCGGGCCTGATTACGGCCGAGGAACGAGACGTATTGCTGCGTGGTCTGGAAATGGTGCGGGCCGAGTTTGCAGAGGGCCGATTCCAAATCCAGCCCACCGACGAGGACATTCACACCGCAGTCGAACGGCGGCTGGTTGAACTTGTCGGCCAGGTGGGGGGCAAGCTCCACACAGGCCGTAGCCGCAATGACCAGGCAGCTACTGATGTGCGCCTCTACATGCTGGACAAGATTGCCTCCTTGAGGGAGGCGCTCATCAACTTGCAGAGGGCCATCGTCGAGAAGGCCGAAGCTCACCTCGGAGTCATTATGCCAGGTTACACCCACCTTCAGCCGGCCCAACCTGTACTCTTCAGCCACTGGCTGCTTTCATATTTCTGGATGTTGGAGCGAGACCGTGAGCGGCTGGACGAGGTGGAGAAGCGCACCTCCACTTTGCCTTTGGGGAGCGGGGCACTGGCCGGTCACGCCCTGGGCATTGATCGGCAGTTCCTGGCCCAGCAACTGGGCTTTGCCCGCTTGGCCGAGAACAGCATGGACGCCGTGTCCGACCGCGATCACATCATCGAGTTTCTGGCCTGGGCTGCTTTGCTCCAGGTTCACCTCAGCCGCTTGGCCGAGGATCTCATCACGTGGTCATCGGCCGAGTTCGGTTTCGTGGAACTGGACGATGCCTACGCCACCGGTTCCAGTCTGATGCCGCAGAAGAAAAACCCCGACTCGCTGGAACTGCTGCGGGGCAAAACCGGTCGTCTGATAGGCCATCTGGTGACCCTGTTGACCGTCACCAAGGGCCTGCCTTCGACCTACAACAAAGACTTGCAAGAGGACAAAGAACCTCTCTTCGACGCCGTTGATACCCTGGAACTGGCCCTGCCCGTGGCCGCCGGCGTCATCGCCACTTTGAAGGTACATCCCCGGCGGATGGCCGAAGCCCTGAGCGACGAGATGCTGGCCACCGACCTGGCCGATTACCTGGTGCGACGCGGCGTGCCCTTCCGCCGCAGCCACCATCTGGTGGGCCAGGTGGTGCGCCGCGCCTCGGAGCAGGGTGTGCCTCTGCGAGAGCTGCCGCTGGACGAATTTAAAGAAGTAGCTGAGGAATTTGGGGAAGACGTCTACCAGGTCTTTGACTTCCGTCGCTCGGTAGAGGCCAGAGACAGTTACGGCGGCACGGCTACCCAGGCCGTCCGCCGGCAACTGGCCAAAGCCAGAGAGATACTAAACGGGCCAACCCCTTTGGGACGATAAATCGCCCACTGCGAACAAGATCCGTGGTCTACTGATGCTCACAGTTCTATGGTCAGGCCCTCGCGAGCGAGCACGGTCGCGGGAAAAACGGCCTGCGCTTCCTTCTCCACTGCCTCCAGAAAGTCATCGTCATGCAAGGCGTTGTGGTGAGTGAGAGCCAACTGTTTGACCTGAGCGGCTTTGGCCACTTCTACGGCCATCTGCCAGGTGCTGTGTCCCCAGCCTTGCTTGGGATCAATCGGATCCAGGTATTCTTCCTCGGTGTATTCGGCGTCATGGATGAGCAGGTCTGCGTGGTGGGCAAACCGAGCCAGGCGTTTGTCCCAGTCGCAGTAGCCTTCGGTGTCGGTGGCGAAGACAAACCTCTTATCTCGCCATTCAATCCTGTAGATAAAGACGCCTCCTTGGGGATGAGCGTAGCTGCGCATGAGCCACACCTTGACTGCTTCTGCCGGCAATTCGGGCTTGTCGCGGTAGGCATTAAACACCCGGGGCTCGGTCCAGTCCTGGCAGAGCGCGAGCATCTCACTCTCGCGGAGGTTGCGTACATATCTCATGCTCGCCAGTTCCTCCATGTCGAGAGGAAAGTATGGTGGCAGCATGGCCTTGGCCAGGGTTGCCTCCAAGTCCTCGTAGAGCATCTTGGGACCAAAAATGTAGAAAGTGCTGTCTGCCAGGCGAGCCGGCCCAAAGAAGGGAAAACCTTGGATGTGATCGTGATGGGTGTGGGTGAAGAGCATGGTAATCACGAGAGGCACACGCTCAATTCGATACTGAGCGATTATCTCCCGCCCCAGGCCGATGATGCCTGTGCCGGCGTCAATGATGATGAGATGCCCTCCGACACGCACTTCCAGACAGGTGGTGTTGCCACCGACGCGGTTTGTGCCTGGTCCCGGCATCGGGTAGCCGCCACGTACTCCCCAGAACTTGACCTTGAACGAGTCGCTCTCCATTGCAATTCTCCCATGTCGTCCAGACCGGCCAGGTCTGTTCTAGCTCTCTAGCGCAGCGATGATAGTTCGGCAAAAGGCGGGCAGGTCATCGGGCGTGCGGGAGGTGATGAGATTGCCATCTTGTACTACCTCCTGGTCCAGGTAAGTAGCCCCGGCATTGATGAGGTCATCTTTGATAGCGAAAAAGCACGTGGCCTTTTTCCCCTTGAGGATGCCGGCCGAGGCCGGTACCCATCCGGCGTGACAGATGGCAGCTACCACTTTGCCCTGTTCGAAAACCTCGCGCACCAGCTTGAGGACGGCCGGATAGCGGCGTAGTCGGTCAGGAGCATATCCCCCTGGTATGATGACGGCGTCAAAGTCGTCCGCCTTGACCTCGTCGGCCGCCGCATCCACCGTCACCGGATAGCCGTACTTGCCGGTGTATGTTTCGGCGCTGCCCGTGCCGATCACTTTAACCTCGGCTTCCGCCTCGCGCATGCGTAGCAGAGGGTACCACAACTCTAGATCTTGGTAGGTATCTTCGGCCAAGACAGCTATGCGTTTGCCCTCCAAGCTCATTTTAGCACCTCCTTCGTGGTAATTCCTCTCGTCTTTTGTCCTCCCCACGCTTACATTATACCATTTCACCGCGCTTTTCTCAAGCCCCCTCCTCTGAGGGGTATGTCCCAAAAACGTCGGAGTATATCACCCTCCCGCAGGGTTCGCCACCTGCGGGAGGGTCACCGGCTTCCCGAAAGTGCAACCTGTGCAGTTAGATCCGCTCTCACAG
>JAOZOT010000442.1 GCA_029933115.1 Anaerolineae bacterium
TGGTACTGGCTGCCGCACAAGCCTCCGCCGCAGGCGGGGGTGAGGTGACAGTCGGCCCACGCTCTCCCTCCCTGGGCCGGTCGTCACGGACCCCCAGCTCCGCAGGGGGCCTGGTACTGGCCAGCCTCTCTTCCCTGCTGCTGGGCGTCGTCCAGCCCTTCTGCGTGGTGACGGTCTACGGCGTGCTGGGCGGCTACTTCGTCCTGCGCCTGCTTGAGGAGAGGCGTCTGCCCTGGCCCGAAATCCTGAGAGGCGTGGTGGCCGGAGCCGTCACCGCTCCCATCATCGCCTATGACTACTACGTTTACACCTTCAACCCAGTCCTGCGGGCCTGGTCCGAGCAGAACGTCACACTCTCACCGCCACCGTGGGAATACGCCATCGCTTACGGCCTGGTCCTGGCCCTGGCAGTGGGAGGAGCAGCTCTGGCCCTCAGACGCCGGAGCAAGGCTGACCTCTTCCTGCTGGCCTGGGTCACTGTCAACGCCCTTCTGCTTTATGCGCCCTTCAGTCTGCAGCGGCGTCTGGTAACAGGGCTGCACATTCCCTTCTGCGTCCTGGCGGCCGTGGCCCTCTCTCGTTACGTGCTGCCCAGGTTCTCACCGGCCAGGAGGGCCCTGATACTGGGCGTTCTCATCGCCTTGACCATACCCTCCAACCTCTTCGTCCTCATGGCTTCGATGGCCGGCGCGGCCCAGCACGACCCCCGTCTGTATCTCTATCAGGACGAGGTGGAGGCCATGACCTGGCTGAGGGGGAACACCCAACCCACCGACATCGTCCTGGCCTCGCCAGCTACCAGCCTTTTCATCCCTGCCTGGGCTGGCAACCGGGTGCTATACGGTCACCCTTTCGAGACCGTCGAGGCGGAGGAGAAGAAAGCGTTGGCTGAGGCGTTTTATCAGGCGCAGACCGAAGAGTTCATCAGACGGGAGATCATCGAGGGTCATCACATCACCTACGTTTTCTATGGTCCACGAGAGAGAGAGTTGAGCGGAGGACGGCTGAAGATGCCCTCTTTGCTCAGTGAAGCCTATGCGAATCCAGGCGTCACTGTCTATCAAGTTATCACCCCATAGATACCTCAGGACAGAGAAAATGGTCGCCGCTACTTTCAAAGACGCTGTATCAAAAAGAGCCGATTGGGCCTGCATTGTCCTCATCCTGACTCTGAGTGGTCTTTTCTTCCTGCCGGCCATCACCCACCCGGATAGCCTCATCTATCCCTCTTTCGCTCCCTATTCTGATGTGACCGTCATCCACTGGCCTAAAGAGTTCTTGATGGCTGAAACTTTCAAGCGATATGGCCAGCTTCCCCTTTGGACCCCTTTGATCCTGAGCGGGATGCCTCTGGCCAGCAATCAACTGGCCATGCTCTTCTATCCGCCCAATCTGCTCTGTCTGTTTCTGCCCATCAATGCTGTTCTCAACGGCCTTTTCGTCGCTCACATCTTCTGGGCCGGAGCGGGTCTGTACCTTTTCATGCGCCGGGGGCTGGCCGCCTCAGTTGCGGCTTCTTTCATCGCTGCCTTGACCTTTATGTTCAGCGGGAAACTGCTGGCTCACGTGGCTGCCGGTCACGCCAGCCTGGTAGGTGCTCTGGCCTGGCTGCCCTGGGCCCTCCTCTGCATTCATCTGGCCCTGGCCGAGAGGAAGCGGCTCTGGGCGCTTTGCGCCGGTGTGATCCTGGCCCTTCAAGCCACGTTGCATACTCAGATTCTCGTCTACACTGCCTACACCCTGCTGGCTTACGCCCTGTTCCAAATATTGACCGTGCCTGCTCAGGGTGATGGCCTCTGGTGGCGGAAACTGTTGCGGGGCAGCCTGCTCCTTGTCCCACTCCCTGTGACCTTTCTGCTGGTGGGGGCCATCCAAATCCTGCCCCTCGTTGAAATGATGGGCCACAGCAACCGGGCCCTGAGTCTGGGTGAAGCCTCGGCTTTCTCTCTGTCCTGGCTGACCCTGTTCGTTGGCCTGTTCCTGCCCACCGGCCGGGGCGGACACGAGATGGTCATCTATCTCGGTTTGGCCCCGCTGAGTCTGGCTCCCCTGGCCTGGCGCCGCAAGGGAGACCCTCGCGTCTTATTCTTCGTCGGTCTGGCCGTCTTCTCGCTCCTCTTCGCCTTGGGCTCGCACACCCCCCTTTTCGGCCTCTGCTACTACCTGCTGCCTGGCCTCAGGTGGTTGAGGACACCTGCCCGGGCCTGGTTTCTCCTGGCCCTGGCCACCGCTGTCTTGGCCGGCTATGGTTTCGACGCTCTGACTACAGAGGTGTGGAGCAGACAGGCCAGGAAGAGGCTCACTGTGGGAGGGGTGTACGTCGCCTTCTCCTGCTTGTTGCTGGGCGCCGGCCTCAGCACCATCTACGGCCAAGCCTCGCGAGCCACCGTCGGCCTGGCCCTCTTGCCCGTGGCCAGCCTGGGGCTGGTCTTCCTGACCGTCCAGGGCAAGTTGAGCCGGCAGGGCCTGGCCCTGACCACGACCCTCCTTCTCCTGGCGGATCTGTGGTCCTTTGGCCGCCCCCTCTTGTCGTTTCGGAGCCCAGAGCAGGCTTTTGCCCCTCAGCGAGAGGTGGCCGAATATCTGGCCGCTCAGGAGGGTCTCTTCCGCGTCTATTCCCCCAGCTATAGCCTGCCTCAGCACCTGGCGGCGCGTTCTGGGCTGCAACTGGTGGACGGAGCCGAGCCCGTTCACCTCTGGCGCTATGATCGGTTCATGGCCCTGGCGGGGGGCTACCCCTTCCCTGGCTTCAGCGTGACTGTCCCGCCCTTTCCCCCGGACCAGGACCTGGCTCAGGCCCATCGGGGTACACGGCCCAATCTCGCCCTATTGGGGCTGCTGAACACCCGCTTTCTGGCCGCCGAGTTCCCGATGGATTACGAAGGTCTGACCTTGCTGAAGGTGGTGGGCCGCACCCACGTCTACGAGAACGAGAGGGCATTGCCCAGAGCCTTCGTGGTGGGCCAGGTGAAGGTGATTCCCGATGAGGAGATTCTTTCCGAGCTAGCCCTCTTCGACCCCAGGGAGTTGGCCATCCTGGCGGAGAAGCCTGGTTGGAGCCTGGATGCTCCCTCCCTTTTCCAGGAGGCGGAGGTGACTTTTTACTCGCCCAACACAATCGTCGTCCAGGTCAACTTGAGCACTCCTGGCCTGCTGGTTCTCAGCGAACTGTGGTATCCTGGCTGGCGGGCCTACGACAACGGCCAGGAAGTGAAAATCCACCGGGCAGATTACCTCCTGCGCAGCGTCTATCTGGAAGCGGGTCGGCACACTGTCGAATTTGTTTATGATCCGCTTTCCGTCAAAGTGGGACGGTGGGTCTCGGCGGGGGCGGCACTCGGCCTGAGCGTCTGTGGCGCTTTGGCCATCCGACGTCAAAGGAACCGAGGGATCTGTTGAGAAAA
>JAOZOT010000443.1 GCA_029933115.1 Anaerolineae bacterium
CATAGATATCTTGTTCGAACAAGGATTGCCCGAGGACACCTTGACTTGGCTGGGTATGCTCGGCTTCAAAATCATCGTCAACGTCCACGGCGAAGTCGTGCGTCTGGAAACTCCTGGACAGGGGGGCCTGGAGGGTGAGTAAAACCACCGATGAATTACCGCAGCGCTAACCTCACCATCCGCATTTTCCTGCTGCTCAGCAGCTTTATGGTGTTGGGAATCGCCCTGGCCGCGCCTCCCGCCTGGGCCCAGGAACCGGAGAACCTAATCGCCAACTGGAGCTTTGAGGACGGGTTCTACCCCTATCCTATGGGCGGTGGCGTGGCCAACTGTTGGGTAGCCTTTGTCGAAGAGACTATTCCGCCAGAGACTCCACCCATATTCCGGCTGACGGGCTACGATGACTTCCCGGAGGCCATTGAAGGGATCCACTCCCAGAGAATTTGGTCCGATGGGACGGGATTCATCGCCGGTATCTACCAGCAAGTGCCAGGCGTGATCCCCGGCGTGGCCTACAAAGCCTGGGTGGTGTGGGCTGCGGTCCGGTCGTCGGGCACCGATGAGTTCATCATGGGCCGCAAAATCGGCATTGACCCCTACGGCGGCACCGACTCCCGCTCCCCAGACATCGTGTGGAGCCCGGAAATATGGGGGTACGACAAGAAACAGTTCGAGTTGTTAAAGGTCTCAGCCGTAGCTCAGGCCGAGACCATCACCGTGTTCCTGAGAGTGGACAACCACGTCACCCACGGCCAGGATGAGGTATTCTTTGACGCCGTGTTTCTGATCGTTGACCCTGACCAGCCCCCAGCCACGCCGACCCCACCCCCCACGCCCACGGACACTCCTCTACCTCCTACACCTACACCGGTGCCACCAACACCAACCCCAATCCCCACCGGCACTCCCACACCGACGGCAACTCCTACAGATACCCCGACGCCAACAACGACCCCGACCGCCACCAGCACACCTACCGCGACCACCACTGCCACGCCGACCCCCACGCCTGTTCCAACGGCCACGCCATTGCCGGCCCGGCGTGAAACGGAGACCTGGCCAGATGCTTTGCTCTATCTCGGTTTGGGCTCCCTGCTGGTAGCGGCCGGCATAGGCGGGTCGCTTCTTTGGCTGCGTCGGCAGCGAGAAGGAGTTGAGCTGTAATTTACACCCCTGCCGGGTAATGCCCGACAGTCCCCTGGTAAACAACTGCCTCTGATCTCGCTCATCCGGCGGCGGATTATCATCTGCTCCGGGCAAAGTGAGCAACTAGCCTTGACTTTTTGCCAGCCCTGAGCTATACTTACGGCCATGTCGAATACAAAGCAATTCGGCGCCAATGAGATTCGAGAAGCTGCGAAAGGCAAAATCTGGATAAGAGCCTTGGCCGTGGCACTGACTCTAATGACGGTCGCGTCGGGGGCTATGGCTCAAGACTATAAACCCGACCCTTGTGCCGATCCCAACAACTTGACCTATAACTGCCACTTCGACTCTTTCGTGGGAGGGGTGCCGGAGGGGTGGACTCGATTTGACGAAGTTGGCAAGCCTACTTTTGACCAATCGGGGGATTCTTTCGGCCCGCCCTCCCTGCGAATCTGGTCCGACGGAGTACCTTTTACCTCTGGCATCTACCAGCAGGTGTCCAACGTTACACCGGGTGTAGCTTATCTAGCCGACATCAGATGGGCGGCCGCTCAGATCAATCAAGAGAAGAAAGAAGGCATCGAACGTATGCTGGGCATAGACCCTCTGGGCGGCACCGATCCCACCTCCCCCAACGTTGTCTGGGGGCCGGTGTATTCCGGCACAAGCCGTCAGCCAGACCTGCGCGTCTCGGCCGTAGCTCAGAACACCACTATCACCGTCTTTGTGCGGGTGCGCGTTCCTCAGACTCACGGTAAGGATGAAGTGTTCCTGGACGCGGTCGGCCTGATACCAGACCCCAATCAGCCCCCGCCAACCGATACGCCCGTGCCGCCCACGGATACGCCCGTCCCACCGACGGATACCCCTGCACCACCGACGGATACACCCGCCCCTCCGACGGATACCCCCGTGCCGCCCACCGACACACCGACGCCGACGGACACGCCAACCCCGGAGCCCACACCCACACCCACTCCCTCGGCAACGGTTGTAGCTTTGGCCAACAATCCCCCACCCAGACCGAAGGCGACGACAGAGCCTGAAACAGCTTCTGCGCCAGAATCTCGCTTCCAAACGAGAGATCTGGTGCCCTACATGTTCCTGTGCGCCGGATTCGCCTCCTTCGGCGGGGCCGCCCTCATGATTGGATTGATGGTGTGGCTGTGGAGGCACAAAGAGGCGAACGGCTCACGGAATGACTCACCTGGCTCCTGATTGGGGGAAATCATGTCGCTCAGAAACCGACACAACGTGCGCTTTTCTGCGTGTTTGCAACTGTTCATATTGATAGGACTGGCTCTCTCTGGCTGTAGCGGGGTCATGTTGATTTCCCCGGCGCCGACTCCCACGCCGACCAAGACCCCTACTCCTATTCCGACGCCTACTTTCACCGCCACCCCCACGCCCCGGCCCATCGAGTTGACAATTCTGCACACCAACGATACTTGGGGCTACAGTGAACCGTGTGGCTGACGGCCTCCCACCGGGGGACTGGCTCGGCGAGCCACCATGGTCAAACAGGAACGACAGAGTTCGTCCCATCTTTTGCTGCTCGACGCCGGCAATTCGCTCTTTGGGGACAGGTTTTTGGGCCAGCGAACCCAGGGCAAAGGCGTCGTGGAGGCCATGAACTTGCTAGGATATGATGCTATGGCCCTGGGCGGAGGAGATATGCGCCTTGGCCTGGATACCCTGCGCCAACGCATGGCCGAGGCAGAGTTTCCTTTCCTCTCGGCCAACGTGGTTCTGAGTGGGACCGAAACGCTCTTCGCCGAGCCGTATATTATCAAAGAAATGGGCGACCATCAGGTAGCCATCATCGGTCTCACAGAGCCCGGGGCTGCCGATGTGGTCCAGGGAGCTGTCACCGTCCTCAATCCCATCGAGACCGCCCGCCGCTATGTGGCTGAGGTCAGTTCCAGAGCGAGCATTATCATCCTCCTCTCCCATACAGGCGTGGAGGAGAACATGAGACTGGCCGGGGAAGTGGAAGGCATTGACCTCATCGTAAGCGGAGCTGGCCAAGCACTGCCAGGTCAAGCCATCCAGAATGAGACTACGGGAACCATCATCGTCCAGGCAGAAGTGCCCGGCCCCGGCCACGCAGGACGGATGATAGGCGTCGCCAGATTGCAGATTGACAGTCGAGGAAAGATAGAAAACCATCAATGGACCTCTATCGCCCTGACTCCCAACTTTGCCGATGACCCGGAAATGCGGGCCTTGCTGAATAGCTATTGATAAAATCCGTGTA
>JAOZOT010000444.1:0-1328 GCA_029933115.1 Anaerolineae bacterium
ATCGCTCAAGTATCGCTGCAATTCGAGGCCACGTCCACCGGCGGCGGTGGCGTCCACGTCGAAAAAGTCACCGAGTACCTGCGCCGGATGGGACACCAGGTGACGGTGCTCTCCATCCACACCGAAAGGACGCTGGCCAAGCCCACGCTTCCCCCCAACGGTCGCCGGAGCCAGGAGACCCGCGACGGCCTGACGGTCGTGCGCTTTCTGATCGAGGAGGGACTGGAGAGCCCCTACGACGGCGACAAGCACACAGAGCTGACCCGCATCCACCGCTTTTGTCAGGCCGTGGCGGAATGGCTGCGAGAGCGAGCGGCGACCTTTGACGCTGTGCACCTCCACGGTCACCACGCTGTGCCCGGCTGGCTGGCCTGGGCGCTGCGGGACCAGCCCTTCCGCGTCGTCTCCACGGTGCATTACCTGGAATCCACCAACGTGAGCGCCACGCGAGGGGGATTGATGCACTACCAGATTGAGGACGCAGACCTGGCGCAAATGATGGAGTGGGAGGCGCTGGCCCGCTTTGCCGACGCGCCGGTCCTCATCAGCCCAGGGATGGAGCAAGACTTCTTGGAACTGCTGGACAGGCTAGGCATTGACAGCGCAGAGGTGCGCCCACGACTGCGGCTGGTCTCCAGCGGCATTGACTCGGATTCCATTCGGCCCCGCGCCGAGGTGGAAGCGAAACTGGCGACCGTCCCCAATCCCGTCGAGGTGCTCACCTTCGCCCGACTCGATCCGGTCAAAGGCGTCGAGTACACCGTCCGTGGGGCGGCGCAGGCGACGGAGCTCACGCGCCGACGGTTTCAGCTCACAGTGGCCGGCGTGCCGGAGGAGCCGGTTTACATCCCCGTGCTGGAACGGGAGATCGAGGCGGCAAGGCGCGTGCTGCCGGTAGAGTTCACCGTCCTCGAGCACATCTTTGCCCCGGCAGAGCGAGACCGCTTCCTCGACCGCTTCAGCCTGTACCTCTTCCCCACGCTGCGCGAGCCCTTTGGCATCACGGTGGTGGAAGCCGGTGCGCGGGGACTGGGCGTGGTGACGACCGATTCACCGGGGCCAGCCTACATCCTGGACAGTCCCCGAGGTGAGGAATACGCCTGGGGGACGGTGACCGACTACGGCGTCTTGGTGCGGCGCACCGACGACCCGGAGCAGAACCTGGCCCCGAACGTGGCCCAGGCGCTGGCCTGGGCCTTGGAAAACTGGGAGGCAACAGCGGCGCGGGCGCTGGCCTTCCACCAGCGCGTCCAAGAACGATTCACCTGGCCGAAAGTGGCAGAGGACTATCTGGCACTGTACCGGGGAGAATAGCGGGCCCCCAACCG
>JAOZOT010000444.1:1428-3391 GCA_029933115.1 Anaerolineae bacterium
CTTGTCAACCCATTCCCGTGTCAGGACACGCATAGAGCACCTTTCCTTTCTCAATGACTTCCTGCAGGAAGAAATCACCCAGTGCCAGGCGCCTGGCCAGTTGCTGCGGCGTTCGGACCAGCAAATCCAGCCCAAAATGGTAATCTATAGCACAGGCAATCTGCGCCGCCTGTTCTCGGTTACGCAAAGGCGTATCCATGACCACCAACAAGTCCACATCGCTTTCCGGCCTGGGCTGGCCGTAGGCATAAGAGCCAAAGAGGATGATCTTCTCCGGTTGGAACTTTTCGACGATTTGTTCCACCACAGCGCGGATGGCCTGCATGGGAATGCGACGACGCTCGTTGACATTAGTGACCCCGGTTGCTTCCATTTCCCCCTCCAGACGGATTTGTCCACCGCGGAAGCGCGGAATTAAGGAATACGCGGAAAGTTTCCGCGTCCTCCATCACTCCGCACCCTCTGCGTCCAATGCTTCACATCGCGGAAAAACCCCCGTGCCCTCTGCCACTCCGCGCTTCCGCGTCCAATTACCCCTCGCATCGCGGAAACAGGCATCGTTTCAACACACACCAGATTGAAAACCTAACCACGATTATTATAATATACATTATGATGTTTCCGACGTCAAATCCGCCCGTTCCGCCTCTGATCCGCCGAACACCTTCCGGTGGGCGCGCTTCTTCTTGGTCATAGCCACCTCGGTGTAGACCCGCGTGGTCTGGGGGGAGGCGTGGCCCAGCAGGTCCTGCACCAAAGCCAGGTCGCCCGTCTCGTCCAGCATTTTGGTGCCGAAGTAGTGACGCATGGAGTGGGGGGTGATCTTCTTCCCCTCGTCCTGACGGTGCAGGCCGGCAGCGGTCGCGTGCTTGCGGAAAGCGTTCTGCACCGAGTTGGTGGAAAGGGGCAGCACCCGGTTGCCGGCCCCCCGGTCGTGGCGGGCGAAAAGGGGTAGGGTGTGGAGCGCCTCGCCGGCGCCACCATCGCCCCGCGCCGCCAGGTAAGTCCTGATGGCCTGCAAGGCTGCCTGGCCGATGGGCACCACCCGCTCCCGATTGCCCTTGCCCCGCACCAGCACCGTGGCCTCCTCGTAATTCAAGTCACCACGACGCAGATTCACCAGCTCTCCCACCCGCAAGCCACTGTAATGCAGCAACTCCAGCATGGCAATGTCGCGCAGGCGGATCAGCTCCCGGCGGCGGTCGTCGGGGCCGTCGCCGTGGAAGGGCGGCACCGAGCGGACTGCCTCCAGCAGCCGCCGGACGGCGCTCTCGGCCGGCACCCGGGGGAGGCGATGTTCTCTGACCCGACGGGCTGCTCCATATTCCTCGTTGAGCCGCTCGTAGTCGGCCAGGGAAACCTCGATCAGCCGGTTGCGGAGGAGATACTTGTAAAAGGACTGTACTCCGGTCAGGTAGGTGTGCTTGGTAGCCGGACGGACCCGGCCCTGGAAGTGGACCGTCACCAGCCAGGGGATAAAGCGCAAGGCGTGGTCAACGGTCAGTTCACCGACATCGGTCGTGGCGGGGGGCAGACCATCCACTGCCAGGAACTCGGCCAGCAGATTCAGAGCAGTGCCATAGGCCTCGGCGGTGCGCAGCGACTTGCCCTTGTTCACCACCAAGTCCTCCCTGAAATCGCGCATAGCTTCAGATATTGTGGGCATGGCTCTCTCCTTCGCATTGCAAAACACGTTTCACAATAACTTTACGATATTTACAGACTTCCCCTCCCAACACCTTCGATTGACGCAGAATGCGTTCCGTCGCTCCTTCACCAGGCAAGTTGACATAATTGCAAATTCGCTTTTCAGACGAAGTAGGCTGCGGAAGGGCAGGGGGCAGGCAGTCCACGGCGAGCTTCTGTGGTTCCTCGCCTCAGGCTCGCGCTGGATTGTAATCCGGCAATAGGGCGGCGCTCGTAGTAACGACTTCAGGTAACTACCCGGGCATGGTTGATTTCA
>JAOZOT010000062.1 GCA_029933115.1 Anaerolineae bacterium
TCTGCCTGAGCACCCCGCGCCTCTTCTGGGCTGTGGGCGCTTTCTACGCCATCTTCGACCAGACCACGGATGCGGAGGTCAAGCGGTTGTTGGAAGTTTCGCCGTGAAGCGCACGGTCTTCTCTGCCGGTAGGAGCGTCTTGCCATTGCCGATTTGCTGTTTTGCTCCTTATCCCTTTGTCCCCTATTGCACTTTCTAACGATGCATGATATAATTAGTTAGACCATAGTCTACCCCCCAGGGGACGTTCATCTTCGAACGTATTTGCATTTCCCTTCTTCCGGTCCTAGTGATGCAAGATCAGAACGGTCCTCCCATTGATGTACTGAATCTCTCCACTCGCAGTTATAATTGCTTGCGGCGGTCAGGTCTGCACACGGTGACTCAGGTGGCGGTGCTGAGTGACGAGGAGTTGCTGAGCATCCGCAATCTGGGTAGAGGTGCACTGATTGACATCCGGAGGAAACTGGCGGCCTACCTGTCTGAACACCCATTGCCCAAAATCACAGCAGAAGAAGTGATAGAGTCGAAACCCCTGGAAGCGCCGCCAGCAATTGAGCCATCACTCTCAGAGTCACCTTCCTCGCTACTGGACCCAACTCCGCTGGGTGTTCTGGGGCTCTCCGCTCGTCCGCACTTTGCCTTGATGCGAGCTGGTATCACCACTATCGGTCAACTGGCCGCGATGTCACGTGAGCAAATCCGGGAGGTGCGTAGCGTCAGTGAGAAGGGGTTGGCCGAGATAGAGGAGAAGCTGGCG
Source organism: Anaerolineae bacterium (assembly GCA_029933115.1). Lineage (GTDB taxonomy): Bacteria > Chloroflexota > Anaerolineae > E26-bin7 > E26-bin7 > E26-bin7. The sequence goes on from JAOZOT010000062.1 coordinate 761, forward strand.
GCGTATCTGGCTGATCATCCGCTGCCTGACGAAGTGGAAAGGGGATCCCCGGAACCAGAAGCGCAGGCGGCTGAACCGCTCCCACCGCAGCCACTTTCCCCATCACCGGACCCAACTCCGCTAGATGTGCTAGGGCTCTCTGCCCGACCGTACAATGCTCTAATGCGGGCTGGTATTACCACTATCGGTCAATTGGCCGCGATGTCACATGCACAGATCCGGGAGGTGCGCAATGTTGGTGAGAAGGCATTTGCCGAGATCGAGTCCAGGCTGGAAGCCTACTTGGCTGACCCATCGCGTTTCAAGGCTCCAGCCGTTGTGAGAGAGCCACCTCCTCTGCCTCTTGCACCACCCCCGCCGGATTCCGAGATGCCAAGCGCTCCTACGGATGAGCAAACGCTGGCAGTACAGGTGGAGAGGTGGCTTTCTGCGTTGACAGACCGCCAACGACAGGTCATCCGCTGGCGCTATGGGTTGAACGGCGAAGTCTTGACGTTGGATGAAGCTGGCGAGCGGCTGGGGGTGACGCGGCAACGAGTACGGCAAATTCAGCAGCGGGCATTGGATGTTCTGAAGAGACCACGTTATCACCACCGCGTTCGACCGCTGATCATATTGCTGATAGACTTATTGTTCCAAGCTGGCGGGCTAATGGGTAGGTCTCAAATCGAGGCAGCTTTGCGCAGTGAGTTGGTCGTCGGAGATGTGAATCCTGTTGGCGTAGTCCGTCTGATTTCAAGCTCAATAACGGCAGTCAAGTGGCTGGATAAAGAGAATGCTTGTGGGCTGACCAATTTCCCGCTGGAACTGGTTCCAGAAGTCAACCAGAAGTTGATAACTGTGTTGAAGGCAACATACGCGCCGATGCCGGTCGAAAATGTGTTGGTGGCTTTTAAAGATACCTCCATTTACCGGAGCCATCAGGCCAAACTGAGCGACAGGTTCATTCTGGCCTGTCTGCGGGCACATCCACAAATTGAGATAGACAAGGATGGCCTGTGTAGCCTGGGGAAGCGGAGGCGTCATCGTATGAGTGAAATGATCCTAGCGCTTAGGGAAATTGGAGAGCCAACGCACTATTCGGTGATTGCGGAGAAGGTGAACACACTGCTGCCGCCGGAACAGCAGACTACCCCTCGTAACGTCCACGCCGAGTTGGGCCGCTGCACCGACCTCTTTGTACGCGTGGGCCCCGGCATCTTTGGCCTCAAGGAGTGGGGGCTGCCCGACGACGGCAGCTTGGCCAATGCCGCCTACCGGGTGCTGACCGAGGCGGGTCGCCCGCTGCACATCCAGACTATTACCGACCGGGTGCTGGAGATCTGGCGTGTTAAGCGTCCCTCTGTGCACGCCGCCATTCTCAACGACGACCGCTTCTATCGCGCTGCTCCGGCGACCTTTGGCTTGATAGAGTGGGAGATTGAGCAACTGGACGAGGCGCAGCCAGTGCTGAATGTCTGCCCGCCACCGCTGCCCGACCGCCGGGGTGAGCGGAACACCTTCTTCGAGTCGGTGCTGGTGGCGCGAGACCTGCTGCACGAGCGGCCCACTACAACGGCTTTCCTCAGAGCAATGCTCAAGTGGGTGGGCACTAGCGTGGATAATAAATCGGAGCGGTATCTTCAGAACGTGCTCAACGCTTACTACGTGGTAGGGCTGATACCGTACACGGTCTACCGGCGCGCTGCCGACGCACCACTTCATTCCACCCTGCTGGAGACTGAGGACCTACAGGCCCTGCGCCGTTTCTGTCTGAACTGTATGATGGAGCGACTGGCACGTATGCCCGAGTTCATAGCGCTCCTGGCCGCCCGGCAGCCGTGCACAAGAGCGGAGTTGCGTGACTGGTTCTACGAGCCCGGCGTCCCTCTGGACGATGTCAAGAATCGGGTGGGGCTGTTGTACAACCTTGGAGTGTTGCGCGTAGGAAGGATAGGGCAATACCGTCTCACACCCTTAGGTGTACAAATTACTCACCAGCTTGAAGCCGCCGGTCGTCTGAAGTATCCTGTGCCGGATAATTACTGGAGACGGGCGGAAGACAGCCAGCCTGTATGGGATGTCGAATTCGATGTGATTGATTTTGAGCCCTCATGAAAGGCAGAATCGTGCTGAGATTCATTGCCTCACTCAGTTTGTGTCCTAGCGACATTCGCAAGATTCGGCAGATGCTGCGCGAATCTGGTGTCACGGTTCGTCCTCTGCAGAACGTGTTGGTTACACCCCACTTTGTCAACGAGGAGGCCCTGACCCTCGTGCGTGAGTTGAAGGACAGTGGGGCAACTATCTACTTTGATAGCGGGGGATATTATGTGCAAGTAGGCCGGATGACCTATGAAGAGCTGTATTATCCTCTCCTACAACATTATCTGGCAAATCCCTGGGCTGACATCTACACCCTGCCGGACTACGTTCCGACCACGCAAGACTCTGAAGAAGAGGTGTGGTTCAAGGTTCGCCAGACTGTAGACTTTAGCAGCATCTTCTTGGACGAGTTGCCGCCACGTCTTCAGGAGAAAGCAATGCCAGTGGTTCACGGGCACACGCTAGAGCAGGTGGAGTATTGCCTTAGCCGATACATTAGCTTGGGCGTAAAGTATATTGGCTTTGGCAGCTTTGGCACTGCCGGGAAAAACAACGAGGCTAATGTGGTGACACAGAACGCCCAGACATTTGCGCGTCATGTCGTCCAAATCGCTCAGGATGCTGGAATTCAGGTACATCTGTTTGGTGTGGGGGCGCCGGCCCTAGTGGCGATGATTTATGGGACTGGTGCGGACTCTTTTGACTCGTCGTCGTGGCTCAAGTCTGCTGGCTACGGTCAAATACATCTTCCGTTCACACGCGGGTACAATATATCTCATCGCAACAGTCAGTCTGAGCTTCAAAGAGGTATCACAGTCGAGGAGTTTGAGCACTTCAAGGAACTCACTGGGCATTCCTGCCCGTACTGTGAGTCAATAGAGAGGCTACAGACGGTCAAGCTGATGCGTGCGCTCCACAATTTGGTATGCATTGCCGAGTCTGTGGATATGATCAACCGAGGTGAACACGAACGGATTCGGACTATCTATGCCAATGGTTCTCCCAAGTACCGTAAGGAGTTCGAACGATGGCTGCTCCCAAGCTGACTTTTCACGTGCCGCCAGATGCCAGTCCTGATCAAGTTCTCCTGCTGGTGGAGCGGCTGTCGGAGGAGCCGGATCACCGCTTCTCGTCAAATCGGGAGTTGCTCGAGTTTGCCGAGGCTTGGAACATAGACAGCCGTAGCGAAATTCCATCTTTAGCGATGGCTATTGGATTGTTGGCTAAGAGTGATGATGGAGTGGGTATATCTGAGACAGGCATGAAGCTGCAGAGCCTGAAGCCACTGGTTCGCTCTGACATCGCTCATTTCATGCTGTATACTGGTTGGTCTATAGAACAGCCAGCAACCAATGTCTCATTGTGGAGTTATCGCCTGGTGTGCGACTATTTCTGGGAACACTCACCGCTGGACATACTACAGGCTACTGCTATTCTAGTAGAGGAAGTAATCAACAGATCAGAACAGGTCTTTGCTGAGGTGCCCGGATACAGTTCCGGCGCAGTGTCTTTCAGCGATAAGAGTATCCGCGGTGTACGAAAATGGCTGGAAGTGCTCCGTCCTCCCGTTATCGAAGGAGACATGTTCTCCCGCCGCTATTTCTGTCCACCGGAACTGCTGCTGCTTGCGCTGGGTTACGTCGCCCGACAAACCGAAGCCGAGATAGGCATTGATCTGCTACTCACTCCCCAACGGCGTGAGCTACTCTGCCGTGTTTGTCTGCTGGAGCCGACAGCCCTTGACCGCGTGCTGGATTGGATGCTGCCGCTTTACCCAGAGGTCGTCGAGCCAGGCACGCGCACCGGCGCTTACGGTCGCTTCGTGCGGCTGCGCAAGATGCCCGAGCTGGGCGACTTGGAGTAGCATATTCACCGCTTCGTGGACGAATTGAGAACGCCGTCGCCAGCAATGGATGAGAGAGAAGGGCATCGTTTCAGCGCACGCCCAGATCGCTTTACACTTTTGCTCGCGCTGGATGACAATCCAGCGCCCTGAAACGTTCTGGAAGCCGCCGGACTGTCGTCCGGCAGGAGCAAATTGTAAAGCCGAGTTTCTCCCAGAATGAAATGATGCCGAGAGAAGGTACGGGGAACAAAAATAGCGGCTCTGCCCGGGAGCCGATAACCACCGCCAATTGGCGACGGAGTGGGATGTTCTACGAACACCCAGCCGATCCAGGACTTACAATACCGCTGCTCTGTTTGAATTATACTATCAATTTGGCAGAGTCAAATACCGATGAGCGATGAGCAAGATGCTGGTCTTGCTGAACCAACTCAAGACCCAGGCCAACCCCGACTTGCTGACCGACAGCCAGCGGGCCGCCTTCGACGCTATACGCCACGCGCTACGCTTCCCGGAGACGGTGAATTTGCACGGCCCGGCTGGCAGTGGCAAGACATTCCTGGCCTGGGCGCTCAGCCGGGCGTCAGCGATGTCCTACTTCTCTAGCCCAGTTGCTTTCGAGGAGCGCAGTGAACGCCCAACGCCCCGCGCCATTGTGGACAATGCTGCTGCCAGCGAGCGCGCTGTGCGGAACCTGCTGGCTGTGGCCCAGCGCAAAGGCACGCATACTTTGCTCTTTATCACACACCGGCCCAACGAAATGAGCTTTCAGACGGTAGCCTTGCCCGCGCCGACGCCACACGACTTTGACATCGTTTACCACAACCTGAGCCTGCTGGAGTACTATGCCCTGCCACCTGTGCGCGAAGGCAGCCTGTGGGATGCCATCCGTGCTGTGTTGTGAAGGGAGAATCATGCCAGAGAAGGTGGTTACTGTACCTGGACGACTTGGCGTTGAGTCCATTTCTCGGGTAAAGGAATCTCTCGTTTCGGTACCCCCGGCGCTGCCATTGCAACGGAGGAGCGTTCTATGAATCTAGAAGGTCTTAACGCCATTTTAACTAAAGAAGAGGTCGTTGCCACCCAGACGGCTGAGGCGTTGTTAGAGCGCCCCCGCGAGGTGGACGACGCCTACAAAGCTCACGTGCGTACTTACGTGCCCTTGCACACCGGCCGGGGTGAAAGCCGCCTTAGCGTCGAAGAATTCTCCCGTCGCCTCATCCGCCAGATTAAGGACAACCTGGCTCCGTGCGGCTACCTCACCGCCGATTTCGGCTACGGCAAGACTAGCACAGCCCTCTATCTCTGGGATCAAGCCCAGCAGGCCAACTTGGTAGCTGTACCTCCTTTCCAGCTCACCCGCTTGCCCAGCCTCATCGTTGCCACCTACGGCTGGATGGACTATGCGCTCTCGCTCTCCCGACCTAGCCTGCGCGACGAGGCCAAAGCCATTTACGATGCTTTCGCCGAACGCAGCCTCCAGCAGATGGCCGACGAGAGTGGCGCCGACCTAGACACCTTGCGCCAGTGGCTGCGCGATGGACGTCTCACCCTCGATCTCACTGCCCCCGACTACATTCACTTCTTTGAGCAAATGACGGCGCTGGCCCACCAAGCAGGCTTTGAGGGGCTGCTGGTCTTGGCCGATGAGATCCAGCAATATATCGAGCCGGAGATCAAGTCCGGAGCTAAGGACCCCATCGCGCCTCTGTTCAACGTCGTGCAGGGGCTGGCCACCCGTCGCAACCATTTGGCTTTCGGTCTCGTCCTCGTCATCCCACGCAAAGAGCTTTCGGTCATTGTGGATCAGCGCGGCGATTTTGTGGACCGTATGCGAGGGCTGGCGCTCGACCTGGGCGCTATCTACGACCAAACCTTCCCTATACGGTTGTGGGACCGGCTGGCGAAAGAGTTCCGCTTTGCGGAGCACACGGAAGCCATGGTGCGTCCAGAGACGCTGGCTGCCCTGGGCCAGATTAGTGTCCGCGATGACCTTTCCAATGGCCCGCGCACCGTCGTTAACGCCTTCCGTCGCATTGCCCGCCGTTACTTGGAACAGCCCGACGCTGGACCCTATTCGCCTGTGGACCTGGTAGACGACTTTTTGAGCGGGGCCATTCGTTTCGACGGCGTCAAGCGGCTGCAAGAGGTCACCACCCGTGCTCTGGGCCATACTCTGGTGCGTGGCCACCCCGACCGCGAGATAGCCGTCAAATTGGCAGCAGCCTTCCCTGAAGAGGGAGCCACCCGCGACATCCAGAAGAACCTGCAAGAATGTCTCCAAGTGGACCTTCGTCCCGCTTTTGACGACCTGCTCCAGAGCGGGCACGGGGATCTGGTCATCCGCGTTGGAGATGTGCGCAACCCTGGTATCACCCTGCTGAGGTTGGAGCGAGGTGAGGTCAAAACCGACTGGCTCACGCTCACCGTGCGCGAGTTCAGCCGCACTTATTACGAGAACGCCGAAAAGACCACCCAGCGAGCGGTCGAGGGCTTCCTCGACCTGCTCACCAGCCATGTCTTCCGACCCGGCCAGTGGAAAGTGGTTGAACGATTCAGATCGCGCATGACCCAGAACGCTGGACTGGTGCTGGAGGGTGCATTTCCCAGTGCCGCCCGCCGTTTCCCAGAGCGGCGGGTCCATGTGCGCGTGTTGATGGAGGATGAACCGGTCAAGGATGCTAGCCCATTGGGCGAAGTCGTCGTCGAATTCCGCCTGCGCCGTTACCTGGATTGGGACGAGGAGACCCGCCGGCGTCACGTCGAGCCAGTCGAACTTGAGCCAGAGGCGCATACTGCTCGTTTTACTCTGAACCTGATGAGCCGTAGCGGCATGGGTGTTAGCCGCGAACTGGACGAGGCCATCGGCAAAATCGTCTCTCCCTTCAAACTCACGCCGCTTTTGCTCCTGACGCTGCACGAGGTGATCAATGAAAAACGACGCGCCCACCAGATCCCTAAAACCGATGACCATCTCATCCAGTACCAATTTCAGCCGGCTTTGCTCGACAACGCCCTAATAGAACTGTTGCGCCCCGAGGTTGGGGTTGCCTTCGACGCAGCCGGGTTGCGCCTGGTGGAGACTGTGGTTGGTCAACTGCTTGAGGCTCGCTACGGTGACGACTATCACCCTCTCATTGCCGTCGGCAACTGGCAGAGTTCCATCAAGAAGTACATCAATGCGCTACACCGCCTGCCTTCACTGCCCGAAAAGCAAGGCCAGATGAATGTTGAAGGTTTAAAGGAAGATATTGCTGGTTACTTTCCACTCTCTCACACCGCCCTCGACAGCTTTATGGCCAATTTTCCCGAACTTATTGAGCTAGTGCGCGATTTCCCCACCCGTCGCCAGGCCGAAGAGGGCGCGACTGGAGCAGTGCGCTTTCGACTCCACCCCCTGGAGGTTCAGGTCCGCGCTTGGCTCCAGGCCAGCCCTGATACGACGACGGTCAAAAGTGCGGGCAAGATATACACCTTGCACCGGCTGCCCGTCGGTCAGGTCTACGCCCAGGCAACAGAACTGGGCTACAAGGACGACGAGGTGGACGCTCTACTCGACGTGATGGAAGCCCGTGGCCTCATTGAGCGCGACCAGCGTGGCAACCTGCGCGAGGCGCTGCGTCAAGTGCCCTCAGTGGACGAGTTGGCCGACGCAGTCAGTGAGCTGCAAGCCAGTATCGGCTACCTGCAAACCGCCTTCCCTCAGGCCAAAGAGTTCCGGCGGCTGGCTGAAGAGGCTGAAAAGTACGCTGCTAAAATCGAGGAGCTACGTGCGACGGCTGACGAGGCGACCCTTGTCAGTCTGCGCCGCACCATCACCACCCGCCTGCGCGACGTCAGAGCCAGCGCTGAGAGTCGCCAGGCTGAGTTGCGTCAAAAGGCCACCAACTTATTCGGCCGGCTGCCTAGTCTGGATGCCCGCCGCCGTAACACGTTGGAAACTCAGATAACTGGTGTCAAATACGCCGATCAGGTCAACAACCTACGTGTCCGCCTGCTGCGTGCCTACACGCGCTTCGGCACCCAGATGGAGGAACTGCGCCGTCAGTTGGAGGGCGTCGAGCACGCACTGGCGAATGAGGAACTACCTCTATCGGATCTGACCAGGCAGGCCGCTGCGCTGCGTGACTTGGATCAAGACGTCACTGTCCTCCACAAGTCGGGCGAGATGCTAGCCAAGCAGTATCGCCAGTTCACCGACTGGTGCCGCTTGGTCGAGGATGGTGCACGTCTTTTTGATGATCTGCAAATCCTGGGTGACCCGGCCGGTGACCTTATGGCTACCTTCGACAAGTTGAGCCAGGACATCCGGGGCGACATTAGCGCTCACGCTCTTGACGCCTTACCCAATGTGACCACCTACGCCTCGCGGCTCAACGAACTGCGGGGACAGGCCCGGCGTCTCCGTGATCAGGCGGTAGAGGCGTTCAACGACCTACAGAACCGCTACCGTGACGAACTGGTGCGCACCATTGGCTATCCACGCGACCGGCTATGGGAGCCGTTCATCTACAACCCGCTCGATCCGGTGGGTATCTACCAGCAGCTTTACGGCCACATTGCCAGTGCTTTGGCCGACGTGGTGGACCGAATGCAGCAATTGCAGTCCATCCACCTCTCCGGCGTGCGCAATCTACTCAATACTCCTCGGCTGGCTAACTTGCCGCCTCGTGAGCGGGAGCGCATCGAACAACGAGGGCGTGAGTTAGAAACACAGTTAAACCAGATTGGAGATGCGCTGGCGCAGGTAAAGGAGCGCGCCGCCGACTTGGACGCCATCCGCGACTTTCCTGCTGAAAGTGATGGTGGCGCTTTCCGCATGTTGTTGGCCGAACTCAAGGCACTTTACGGGCAATTAGATGGTACTCGCCAGGGTCTCGACGCCATCACCGCCATCCTCCGTGAACAGGCTCTCACCTCGGAGGAGACTCTGGTCTGGAAAGCCCTGGAAAAAATCTCGCTCGCTGGTAGCTTCACCGATCTAACTGACCTGCGCACTGAAGCCCCCAAGGTAGACAATGAGGCACTTTGGTCAGCGCTGCGTGGTTTGTGGGAGAAGCAGCGTGTGCAGATTCAGGTAAGACCAGTGCGTTATGACAGAGAGTGACAAAGCAGTAGCAGATCCCGCTACCCTGGCCAACTTGCTCGCACAAGCCCCGGTGATGGGGCCATTGCATCTCCTGCAAGCCCTCTGTCTACCGCCTGAGACTGAGGTGCTGGCCGACGCTGCCGCGTTGGCGGAAGAGCTGGATGACCTAGCTCCTCACGCTATCCGCCCCATCTGGCTCACCGATGTCCAGCCCCGCTTAGCCAACCGCTTTTTGCAGGCCGACGCCTCAGCCCCGCCTCCATTTGACGCTGTCAACCGCGCATTGCCCGGGCGGCTTGACTACGCCCGCCGCCACTGGCTCACGCACCGCACCATTGCTGACCGCATCGTTGCCGATGCCGCCCAACGCCGTTACCGCACCGTTGCCTTGCTGCTGGTGGATGGGCTGGGCTATGCTGATGTAGCCGATTGGCCTGAGCACGTGCAGCCCTGCTTGGTGGACGGCCCCTCTATCACCTACTATAAGGAGCGAGAAGGCCGATACATTCAGCCAGAGATTGGCTTTCCCGGCATAGTCGGCACCCCCCAGCTGGCCCGGCGGCTCATTGAAGTTGGCTTGCTGCACTCACGCGGCTTCTCCTATTGGTCACGTGAGACAAACGAGGTATCTGACTGTCTTTTTGAGGGGGTACCACTGACCCGTGTAGTCAGATTCTCGGAGGTAATAGCGGCACTGCGGAACGTTAACTTGGAGCACACTTACATTCAAGTTGTGCGTGAGGGGCTGGATGGGCTGGCTCACCGCCGACGCGAGGTCACGTCTATCGAGGTGCGCGAGACGGTGCAAGCCATCCGTGCTGACGCGCTGGCGCTGCTCGATGTGTTGCGAGAAGGCCCTCGGCCGGCAGCCCTCTACCTGACTGCCGATCATGGCATCCTGTGGAAAGCCGAGCACGCTTTCAAGATGCTGGGGACCGACGACCGCGCGCATCCGCGCTACGGCACCCACCCGCCAGCTAACGAGGAGTCCGCCACAAGCTTTGTGTTCGACGAACGAACGTTCTATGTGTATCATTGGCCATACCTGGGCACGTCCATCCGCCGCAACGACAGCGGCGTGCATGGCGGGCTGTCGGCTCAAGAGAGTATTGTGCCATTCATCCGATGGGAGATAGTATAGTTTAATGGAACTGCTATTGGGTCGAGATGTGACCCACAACGAGCCGGTCTATCTGGATGCCAGCGGCGCGCGCGCTGTGCTTATCTGTGGCAAGCGGGGCAGCGGCAAGTCCTACACTCTAGGAGTTTTTGTCGAAGAACTACTGGCGTTAGCGGCTGACGCCATCATTCCTATAGTTGTGGATCCCATTGGTATTTATCACACCATGAGCCTGCCCAACGAACCACAGCGTGATGACCTTTTCCGCTGGGCGCTCAACCCACGCGGCTACTCTGTGCGACTGCTGGTGCCCGGTGAACCTGAGTTGCTCTATGACCACGACGTATTGCGTGCGCTACGGGAGCGCCAGGTTGAGGTTATTTCCCTACAGTTGAACCCTGCTGATCTTTCCCCTGACGGCTGGTGCGAACTCTTTGGCGCCAACATCAACCAGCCATTAGGGATTGTCCTCTTTCGAGCTGTCCAATCCCTGAGCGAGCGAGGCCGTGACTTCACCGTGCGTGACATTGCCCAGACCATCGAGACAGACGAACGGGCCAACGAGACCACACAGGAAGCACTGCTCAATCGTCTGGAGGCCGCCCGCGCCTGGCGTATTTTCGCCGAGGATGGCTATACGCCGATGGATGCCATCTTCCAGCCAGGGGTCGTTAATATCGTAGATCTGAGCCGGTTAGAGAGCGGGCCACGTGGCCGGCGTAACCTGACCATTTCCATTATCGCTCGCAACCTCTTCCGCGCCCGCGCTGATGCCCGGTTGCGGGAGGAGTTTGGGCTGGCGTCACCGTTGCCGCGCGTCTGGCTGGCGATTGACGAGGCTCATCAGTTCGTCCCTGCTGGCGGCACAACGTTGGCGAAGGAGCAACTGGTGCGCTGGGCCAAAGAGGGCCGCCAGCCTGGCCTCTCGCTTATCGTCGCCAGTCAACAGCCATCGGCTATTGACCGCGAAGTGCTGTCCCAATGTGACGTGATCCTGAGCCACAAGCTAACCACTCGCGACGACATCAGCGCCCTCAACCGGCTCAGCCAGGATTATATGGGCAGCGAACTCCAGACACTTATCAAAAGACTGAAGCGGGTGGGCGAAGCCATTCTGGTAGACGACGAGCGCGAGACGGTGCACCATCTAGGCATTCGTCCGCGTCAGAGCCGTCACGGTGGCAGCAGCGTCGCTCCGGCCGAGGAGGAACGCCTTGACCTCTGGAACTCCTGAATCGTTCACCCTTCGCCAAGCCACCCCCGCTGACCTAGACACCATTAAATCTCTAGCCGACGCCCACCGCCACGAGCTAGGCTTTGTCATACGTCCGGCACTGGCGCGCTCCATCGAGCGCAGTGAACTTATCGTCGCTACCAACAGCACCAGCCTCATCGCCTTCGTCGAGTACCACCATCGCCGCGATGCACAGACCACACTCTACCACATCGTCGTTGCGCCGGATTATCGCCGCCAGGGCATAGGACGGCGGCTGATCGAGCGGCTGGCGGACGAGGCGCGTGCGGCTGGCAAAGAGGTCATCGCGCTCAAGTGCCCCGCCGCTCTGCCTGCCAACGGCTTTTACGCCCGCACTGGCTGGTCACTGGCTGGCAGCGAACCAGGCAAGCACCGCTCGCTGAACCTGTGGCAACTGACACTGGACGCATCATAAGATGCGATTGTTAGCCTGTGATGGCGTTAGTTGCCTCGATGAGGGAAGAGGAAGCCGCTGCGCTATGGGATGAGGCCTACGCTGAGGAAAGCGCCAGGCTAGACCATAAGCCGGAGCATGAAGTAAGGTTCAATGCCCATGTTGCCGTCCCCCTGAACACCTACTGGTTTTTGTGACCAGAACATTCCCAAAGATCGGCTCGTGACTTCTCAGCACAAGATGAGTATAATGCCGGTCAAGGAGGTGATATAAATGAC
>JAOZOT010000445.1 GCA_029933115.1 Anaerolineae bacterium
ACCCTCCCGCAGGTTGCGAACCCTGCGGGAGGGTCGCTGCCCTTACGCCTGCCCCGGGTCACCCTCCCGCAGGTTGCGAACCCTGCGGGAGGGTCGCTGCCCTTACGCCTGCCCCAGGTCACCCTCCCGCAGGTGGCGGACCCTGCGGGAGGGGTCGCTGCCCTTGCGCCTGCCCCGGGTCACCCTCCCGCAGGTGGCGAACCCTGCGGGAGGGTCGCTGCCCTTGCGCCTGCCCCGGGTCACCCTCCCGCAGGCGGCGAACCCTGCGGGAGGGTCGTTGCGTCAGCCCCAAAGGGGCTTGGCCCTCTCGGCGCGGGGACTTCAGCCCCGCGCCTGGGTCGGGCCGGATTACCGAACTATTTTCTCAACCTTCATGTAATCCCGGCCTGACACAACGGTATTCTACCATGCGCTGGATTGCAAATCCAGCGCGAGCCCGGTAACTTTCACCTGAGCTGTGAACCAGGCCCAATTCGTTGATACTCGCTGAACAAAAGCCTGACGGAGGAATCTCCCGTCAGGCCCTCAAAAATTTCGATACTCCCATGTTTTGGCCCTGCGCAGCAGGTCGGGGTGTGGGGACTTTGAGCTCAGCCGAACGGTGCCTCTCCACCGTTCTCCTCTTCTTCGCCGAGTGGGAGAGCAGCCCACCGGTTCTGCTCGCACGGTCGGGAAAGTGAGGTTGGGGGGTGTCCTTTCAAGCTCCCCGGGCTTTGTAAGCCCGTTTTCAGATATACCCCAGAGCCCTCAGCCGCTCCTCGATGAGCCTCTCCTCCTCCCTGGAGTAGGCTCGCCTTTGAGCAGTTCCTTTAGGAATATACCCCATTTCCTCTAATTTGTCAATAACCTTGGCCGCGCTCTCCTCCGGGGTTTCTTTGTCAGTCTCGCACACCACCTCTGGGCTCAGGGGCTCCTCGTAAGGGTCAGAAATGCCGGTGAAATTGGAGATCTCCCCGGCCAGGGCTTTTTTGTACAGGCCCTTCACGTCGCGCTGGATGAGTACTTCCAGCGGGCATTTGCAGTAGACCTCGACAAAGTTGCCGATTTCGGCGCGGGATTGGGCTCGCACGTCTCGGTAGGGTGAGATGAAAGAGCAGAGCACAGCCACCTCGTTGCGGGTCAGCAGCTTGGCCACAAAGGTCACCCGCTCGATGTTTTTGTCGCGGTCCTCTTTGCTGAAACCCAGGTCTCTGGTCAGGTGGCGGCGCACGATGTCGCCGTCCAGCCGTTCGACCTTCAGGCCCCGTGCCCGGAGTTCATCTTCCACGAGCAGAGCCAGAGTGGTTTTCCCTGAACCGGAAAGACCGGTAAACCACACCGTAAAGCCTTTTTGTTCCACAGACATTGACTCCTCACTCATTGACTCTGAACTCATTACCCATTGATTCTAATCACTTTCCCCTCCATGTCTTCTGGGACCGGCAAGCCCATTAGATCCAACACCGTAGGAGCGACGTCCATCAGTTGCAGCCCCTCGAGTTTGCGCCCGCCGTGTCGCCCTTGGGGATCGTACATGATGAAGATGCCGTTGACGGCGTGGTTGGCGTCGTCGGGGCCGATGTCGTTCTCGAAGGTGTGGATGCGGTTCAGGCCCACGCTGCCCACCGAGCGCCAGTCCAGGTCGCCGAAGTAGACGATCAGGTCAGGGGGGATGTTGCGGCATTCGGGGTAAACGTCCTGCGGCTTCAGGACCCGGGTGCCGATGGGATTCCCTTTCTCGTCGGTCAGGGCGGCCAGTTTGGCCGCCAGTTCGTCCCGCACCCGCTCGTAGTGTTTGGGCTTGATGACACCTTCGGGCTCGCGCCCCTTGACGTTCAAGAAGATGCGCCCGTAGTAGCCCCCCGCTCCCCAGGCCTTGGTCTTCCTCCAGTTGATCTCGACCTTCTCCAGAGGGACGACCCCTTCGGGCTTTTCCTTCAGCTTCAGATAACCTTCTTTAATCAGCCATTCGTTGATGCAGATGCCGCCGTCCATCTTTTTCGCTCCGTGGTCCGAAACGACCATGACCACGGTGTTATCGTCCAGGCTTTCCAGGATCTCCCCGATTTCCTCGTCCAGGTACTTGTAGTAGTCTCTGGTGGCGTTGGCGTAGGGGGAGCCGGGCTGGTACTTGGGGTGCTGCGGGTCGAAGTACTTCCAGAAGCCGTGATGGATGCGGTCGAGGCCGATCTCCACCAACATGAAGAAATCCCATTCCTTCTCGCGGAGGAGATGCTTGACCACCTTGAACCGTTTCTCGGTCATGAGGTGGATCTGACGCAGCAGCCAATCCTTGTCCTCGGTGCGAAAGTTTTCCACGTCCAGCATGTATTCCCCCACCAGGCTCTCCACTTCCTCTCTGAATCCGGCCGGGTAGGTGTATTGGCTCTTGGTGCTGGGAGTGAGGAAGGAGGTGATCATGTAGCCATTGATGGGCTTGGGCGGGTAGGTCTGGGGCACACCCACCAGAATGACGTTCTTGTTGGCTCGCGAGAGAATATCCCACACCGTGTCCTCGGTCACTGCTCTGGAGGTGGCGATGCTCATGCGGTCGTAGGAGTAATCGGCCCGGTTTCGGAAGCCGTAAAAGCCCAGCCGCCCCGGGTTCTTGCTGGTCATCATGGAGGTCCAGGCGGGCACGGTGATAGGAGGAACACTGCTTTCCAATTCGCCGTAGACACCGTTTTCCATGAGCCGCTTCAGATTCGGCAACTCGTCACGCCACCGGTCGAAAACCAACTGCGGGGTGGCGCAATCCAATCCGATGATCAACACTTTCTTGTCCATAGGTCTTTTCTGTTTTCCTTCTTTCTTTGTTTTCCGGCTCTTGCCGACCATCCCTTCTATCAGGACCGCCGCCACCTCGGGACGGGTGAACTCTGGCGGTGGTGCTTCTCCTCTGGAAAGCATCTCTCGCACCTGGGTGCCGCTCAGGACGACGTGATAGGAAGAGTCGTGAGGGCAGGTCTTGGCCGAGACCATGCCCCCGCACTTGCGGCACCAGAAGGTGTGCTCGAAGAAGAGGGGGGTGATGCCCAGGTCCTGGGGCGCGAACTCGTCAAAGATGAGTTGAGCGTCGTAGGTGCCGTAGTAGTTGCCTACCCCGGCGTGGTCGCGCCCGACGATGAAATGGGTGCAGCCGTAGTTCTTGCGGGCGATGGCGTGGAAAATGGCCTCGCGGGGGCCGGCGTAGCGCATGGCCGCCGGGAAGACGCCCAGGATGACCCGGTCGGGCGGGTAGTAGTCGCGCAGCAGGCTCTGATAGCTTTTCATACGCACCTCGGCCGGGATGTCGTCCTTCTTGGTCTCCCCCACCAGCGGGTGCAGGAAGAGGCCATCCACGATTTCCAACGCCGTTTTCTGGATGTACTCGTGGGCGCGGTGGGGAGGATTACGGGTCTGGAAG
>JAOZOT010000446.1 GCA_029933115.1 Anaerolineae bacterium
TAACGACCGGTGCTCTGAGGCTAAAAACGACTGAAGTCGTTACTACGAGCGCCGCTCTCTGAAGGAGAAAACATGAAAATAGCAGTCAAAGCAGGTCAGATCCAGCAGGAAGAAACAGAATTGATCGTCGTTAATCTCTTTGAGGGACTCAAAACGCCGGGTGGGGCCACCGGGGCCGTTGATAAGGCCCTGGGCGGGTTGATCACCGACGTGATCGCCGGCGGCGACTTTGCAGGCAAGCTAAACGAGTTGGCCGTGCTCTACACCCGGGGCGCTATCCCGGCCAAGCGGGTCGTGGTGGTCGGCCTGGGTAGAGAGGAAGAATTTGACCTGGACAAGGTGCGTGACGCCGCCGGCACCGTGGCCAAAAGAGTCCGCCAACTGGGGGTGAAGTCCTACAGCACCATCGTCCACGGTGGGGGCAAAGCCGGACTCCCGGTTGAGATGGCTTCCCAGGCCATAGCCGAAGGTACCATCCTGGCCCTGTACAAATTCCTGGCGCATAAAAGCGCCGGCGAGGGGGAGACAGAGGTCGAACAACTGACTTTCGTGGAGTTCGACGAGAGCAAACTACCCCAAGTGGAAACGGGAGCCAGGATCGGTCAGGCCACCGCTGAATCGGTCTGTCTGGCCCGAGACCTGGTCAACCACCCACCCAATGTGGCCACCCCAACCATGCTGGCTGAGACAGCCCGCCAATTGGCTGAAGAGCACGGCCTGCGCTGCCAGGTCCTGGATGAGGAACAGATGGCGGAACTGGGCATGGGTGCTCTCCTTGGTGTGGCGCAGGGCAGTCAGGAGCCGGCCCGTTTCATCATCCTGGAGCACAACGCTGAACGAGAGGACTTGGACACCATTGTCCTGGTGGGCAAAGGGTTGACCTTCGACAGCGGTGGCCTTTCCATAAAATCTGGCAAAGGCATGGAGAAGATGAAAACCGACATGGCCGGCGGGGCAGTAGTGCTGGCCACTTTGCGCGCCGTAAGCATCCTCGACCTGCCCCTGCACGTGGTGGGTCTGGTGCCGGCCACGGAGAATCTACCCGGTGGCAGAGCCTACAAGCCAGGCGATGTCCTCCACTCCCTCTCCGGCCAGACCATCGAAATCATCAGCACTGACGCTGAGGGACGCCTCATCCTGGCCGACGCTCTGGCCTACGCCCAACGCTACAAACCACGAGCGGTTGTGGATTTGGCCACTCTTACGGGCGCCTGCGTGGTCGCCCTGGGCCACATGGTCAGCGGCCTGATGGGCACTGATGCCGAATTGGTGGCCAGGCTCAAACGCGCCGGCCAGACTTCAGCCGAACTGGCCTGGGAGCTTCCCCTCCTCAAGGACTATTACCGGCAGATAGAAAGCCCGGTGGCCGACGTCAAGAACAGCGGGGGGCAGCCTGCCGGGGTGGTCACCGCCGGCGCCTTCCTGAGCAAGTTTGCCCAGGGGTATCCCTGGGCTCACCTGGACATCGCCGGCACCACCTGGATAGAGAAGGAGAAGGTCTATCCTCTCAGATCGTACTTGCCTACCCCAGGAGCCACCGGCGTCGGTGTGCGCCTGTTGGTGCAGTTCTTGAGGGATTGGGTCCGCGACCGTGACGTTGATGGCTAGTGTCCCCACTTGACACTTGGAGTCGCGAGTTTTGCATATCACATATCTTGAAGGGTAAGCCACCACACGAGCAGAAACGCCGGTGTCCAGTTGAGGCTCGTGGCCGCTACCCTTCTGACCTTGCTGCCAACTTGTCCTCCAGCAGAGGAATGATCCTCGGATCGAGGAGATGCCTCTCAATCTTTGCGGTGACATCAACGGGGCCTTCGGGCCGCCCGTAACGGGACTTTACCTCCTCGACCAGTTGCTCCTTCTCCACGGCAAAGGTCATCTCGTCCAGGCCGCGAACCTTTTCCAGAAAGCAGAGGAGCCATTCTATTTCCTCCTCCTGGTCAAGGGCCAGAGCCTGGTCTTTTGGCAAGCGAGCGAGCACTCGCTCCAAAACTTTTTGTGCGATCTTTTGCTTCCTGGCCTCGAACTGAGCGTCCGGGATGTCCCGGATGCGCTGCAACAAAGCCTGACCGGCGTGAGTATCCTCGGCTTGCCCAATGCGGGCCTCACCCTCCGGCGGGATGACACAGGGCACATAATGCTCCAGAGCGTAAAGTTGATGGCCCTCCAAGGTCTCTTCCACTTCGAGGGCAAGGCGGGCCATCTCTTGCTCCCACTCCTCTTTGAGAGCCTGGTTCTCCTTCTCCACGGAGAAAAACTCGCCCCTCAACTCGGACGAGATCACCTTTCCACGCATCAGAGTCTCCCGTAACTCGCTGAGCACCTGGGAAGTCGCCGCCGTGTTCCCCTGAGCCCGCTCCTTGATCTCTTCGCGGATGGCCTCAGCCTCCCTGGCCCTATCCAGGATAAACTGCATCTGTTCCCCACTGAGGTCAAGGCCGTTGATCAAATTGAGCAACTGGACATCCCGACGCAAGTCGGCCACTTCGTCCAGGCCCTCGGCCTCTGCTGAGGCCGCGAACGCTGCCCCCGGTCCCGCCTGACATCCACCGGCCCCCAGCAGGACCATTCCTATCAGCACAATCGCGTACAGGTATCTCATTTGCACCTCACCTCCATCTGCTCGACTTCCAAGCTGGCCCTCACGAATTGGCCCCGGGACACGAAGGGCGACCTCAGTTGGTCGCCCTCCATTGCTTGTTCCCTATTCGGGGGGACCCGCCAGCCTGACGCGGGCACCCACCCCGGTGGCTTTCCACTTGCCATCTCCAGCAGGGCTCTGGTAGGAACCGTGGCCCCACAGTCGAGCCAGACCACGGCCCTCGGCTGTCAGATCAATGTCCACCCCGGCCACGATGACCGCAATCCTCGACCCTTCCACGTGGGCCTCGCCGTGAAATCCTGCGTACTGGAGCCAGCCGTCGGAGAACTCTTTTTTCTGCCCCGAGCCCGTGACCTCGATTACAGCGTCGCCGGCCGCGTCTCTGATCCACAATGTGCCGTTGCCGCTCAGGTCTATGGTACCTCTCCCTCGCAGGATAGCAACGCCATCGCCTTGGGCGGTCAGGCTTCCTTTGCCCTGCGGCTCCTGAGCGCCGACTACCGGGACCACCGCCAGCGTCGCCACCACAACTACCACGACCAGAGTTAACACTTTCTTTAACATTTTTCACCTCCGTGATTGGGATGGCGGCCCCTTTCAGGGCCGCTTTCTGATTCCATTATCGCCGAAAAGTGTTAACTCCGCGCTATCAATCTGTAACAAGAGTGTAAATTATTGGGTCACCGCCTCCCGCCTGGCGATTATGAACTTTAAGAAATTATTTGAGGTAGAGTCCCAACTGCCCCGAGCTAAAGCTCAGGGCTAAAAAGCCCAAGCCTGC
>JAOZOT010000447.1 GCA_029933115.1 Anaerolineae bacterium
CCTGCGCCCTCGGAGTGGGGCAGCCTGCCCAACCACGATTGAGTGCAGAGTTACCAAGTTGGCTTGTGTGCAAGCAAACGTATAGCCGGATCATGAAGATCGCTTCAACTGGCTTGGAGGCCGGGATTGGAGCGATCTTTTTTGTCTATACCGGTGGTGAGTAGTCTCCCCCTTAACACCTTTTCAGAGTGGTTTTGATATATGTCATTCTGAGCGACCGAAGGGAGCGAAGAATCCCGTTGCCGCTTTGCCCCCGCTTTTCCGACGGCGGAGAACGAGATTCTTCGCCTCCGCTGCGCTCCGGCTCAGAATGACCATATATCAGATTCACCTTGATGAAGTATTAAGTGTTGTTGCCCTGTTTTGCTCCGGTGGGATCGCCAGATCCCACCGCTAAGCCACCGGATCTGGCGATTCCGGTGGGAACAAAACATCACAGGTAGTGGCTGCTGGCCAACAACACTCTACGGGGGGACTACCCGGTGGTGAAAGGGGGTGATAAACCATGTGTGAGGCCTCTGTTTATCTGGTGAGGGACAACGAAGAAGAAAAGATCATGCAGGACGTGATCCTCGTCCGACCGGAGGGCGATACCGTCTTCATGGCCACGCTCCTGGGCGAGCAGAAGATGGTGCCGGGACGCATCACTCGCATTGATTTCCTGAAGCATACCGTTTTTGTCGAGGAGAAGCCGACGGAATAGGCCCCTCCAAGTGTTGGGCCTGGATTGCAAATCCAGGCCGAGCTACCCGGCGCCACCTGTTCACGGCAGCGCCGAGCGGTTCGGTTGGGCTATTGTCCTTTTCCGGCAGAATTTCCAACGAGGGAGGTGATGCTGTGCCTCAGCGAGAGACCCCATACTTTATCAATCCAACCCAAGCTCCCAAGCTGACTCAGTTGCCCGGCCTGGAAACGACTATTCTCACGGGCCTTCACGGTGAGAAAATGATGATGGTTCTCAACGCGACGTTGCCCGGCCACACCGTACCTCTGCACTCTCACCCTCACGAGCAGATCGGCATGGTGTACAGCGGCCAGGCTGTGCTGCGCATCGGAGATGAGGAGCGAATCGTAAAGAAGGGAGATTTCTATTGTATCCCTGGCGGTGTGCCCCACAGCGACACCTGCATCGGTGATGAGCCTTTTGTGATGCTGGACATTTTCTACCCCGTGCGCGAGGATTTTGTCAGCAAACTCGAACAAACAAGTCCGCCTTCGCCATCAGCGTCGGATAGCATCTCAAAATAAAAACATAAGGAGGAAGAAACATGCACATTCCAGATGGATTCGTCAATATCCCTGTGGCCGCCGCCACCTACGTGGCCTCGGGGGGTTCTTTGGCCTACGCTGTGCGCCGCACCAACGAGGAACTGGGTGAAAAACAGGTGCCGCTGATGGGCGTGATGGGCGCTTTCATCTTTGCCGCCCAGATGCTCAACTTTCCTGTGGCCGGCGGCACCTCCGGCCACCTGATCGGTGGGGCATTGGCTACCATCTTGCTGGGCCCCTGGGCGGGTATGCTGATCATGACCAGTGTGCTGGTAGTGCAGGCCCTGATCTTCCAGGACGGCGGCCTGGTCGCCTTGGGAGCCAACGTCTTCAACATGGGCGTCGTGGCTTGCCTGGTAGGCCACTACCTCTTCACCTGGCTGAAACGGCTTCTGGGTGAGGGCACCCAGGGCACTGTGATCGGCGGCTTCGTCGCAGCCTGGGCCTCTGTGGTCGCAGCGGCCATCGCCTGTGCCCTGGAGTTGGCCATCTCCGGCACCTCGGCCCTGGCGGTGGCTCTGCCGGCCATGACCATCGTCCACGTCCTGATTGGCGTCGGCGAAGGGCTGATCACCGTCGCCGTCCTGGTCTTCCTGACGGCGACGCGGCGCGATCTCTTGCAATTTAGGCTGAGTTGAAGGAGGGGAAAAATGAAACTGAAATGGTGGATTATCGGCTTGCTGATCGCTTTGGCTGTGACCCTCATCTCGCCGCTGGCCTCACCTTGGCCTGACGGCCTGGAGCGGGTGGCTGAAGACAAAGGCTTCATTGAGCACGCCCAGGATGCCCCTTACGAGATCATCCCGGACTATGTCTTCCCCGGCATCAGCAACGAAGCCGTGGCCACTATTTTGGCCGGGATCGTCGGCACCCTGATAGTCTTCGGCCTGGCCTATGGCTTGGGGGCTATGCTGAAAAGGCGAGAAGCGACCTAACTCGACATTGTTAGATTTGCCGTGCAATGCTTACCTCACCCATCCTCACCCCGGCCTTCCCCTCTTTCAAGGGTAGGTTTTTCTGTCGCCGTGGCTGCCCGGCGCTAAAGCACCGGGCTGAGAGAGCAAAGCCCCTTCCGGGGCTGGATTTTCAGCCCGCAGGGCTTCGCTCTTTCAGCTCGGACGTTCACGTCCGAGCCCTACTTTGTCTTTGTCGCCCGAAGCGACGGCGGCAGACGAGGGAAAGGGACCATCCCTGCCCACCACAGGGCTAAACCTGCGGGAGGCTCCCGGAGGCGTAATGAAACATGCTTTCCTTGACCAATATAGCTATCGCGACAGTCTGATCCATCGTCTGGACCCGCGAGTGAAACTCGTGGCCACGCTGGCTTTTATCCTGGCCGTGACCGCTACCCCACCTCCGGCCTGGCCTGCTTTCTCGGTGCTGCTGATCCTGGTGTTTGGCCTCATCTGGGCCGCTCGCCTCTCCCTGGTCGTGGGCCTTCGGCGCTCGATGATCGCCATACCCTTCAGTCTGGTGGTTGCCCTTTCCATCCCTTTCACCACCGCCGGCGAGCCCTTGTTCCGCTTCCACCTCTTCTCCTGGCCCCTCACCATCACCGACCAGGGCCTCCTAATATTCTGGGGAGCGGTGCTCAGAGCCTGGCTGTCGGTGCTGGCCGCCGGCCTCTTGACGGCCACCACTCACTTCGTCGAGCTTCTGCGAGCCATGAAGAGCCTGGGGTTGCCCAAGGTGATGGTTTCGGTCATCAGCTTCATGTATCGCTACATTTTTGTCCTGGTGGATGAGGCCATGCGCCTCTCCATGGCCCGCGACTCCCGCAGTGCGGACCCCGATGGCCAAGGCGGAGGAACCCTCCTATGGCGGGCCAAAGTTCTGGGCGGGATGATCGGCACACTGTTCCTGCGCAGTTACGAGCGCAGCGAACGCATCTACGCGGCTATGCTCTCCCGGGGCTTCACGGGCGAGATCCACACCCTGAAGGACACCTCGCTGCCGCAAAAAGATGTGATAACGTTGGCCGCTTTCCTGACTTTGCTGGTGGCCGTAGAAGTGATGGCCCACGTTTACTGGTGAGAAGAGAGCCTTTCGTAATTCGCGGGGGTTCACCCTCCCGCAGGCTGAGGCGGTATCCCCGCCAAGGCTA
>JAOZOT010000448.1 GCA_029933115.1 Anaerolineae bacterium
TGGCCGCAGTTCAACTGCTGCCCAGCTACGAACTCTCGCGCCTCTCCATCCGCAGCGGAGGGCTGCCCTACCGGGAAGCGGTCTCTTTTTCCCTCAGACCGCACCTGATCCTGTATTCGCTGCTGCCTGTTTTCGGGGAGGACCTGAGCCAGGTCTTCGGCGGGGAGTCCTTCAGCGAGTACGTGGGCTACGTGGGGGTGTTGGCCTTGTTCCTGGCCTTGGTCGGCGTGCTGGGCCGATGGCGACATCGCTGCACACCCTTCTTTGTCTTTCTGGGCGCTCTGGGGCTCTTCCTGGCCCTGGGCCTGGTCAATCCTGCCTATTTCATCTTCTACAAATTGGTGCCTGGTTTCTCCTTCTTCCGCGCCCCGGCTCGCTGGCTCTACCTCTACACTGTCGCTGTGGCCATGCTGGCCGGCCTGGGAGCCGACTTTCTGGCCCACTCCCTCCCTGAAAAAGCCCGGATTGCAGGGTACAAACGCCGGCTGATGTGCCGCATCCTGATAACCCTCTGTATACCGGCCGCTTTTGTCGTCCTTCTGTCACCTATCCTGGATTTCCCTCAGTGGCCCACTTTGATTGCCTGGGTGCTCCTGGCCTATGTGGGGTTTGTCCTGATCGGGTTATCGCGCTGGGGCAGATGGCCGGCTTGCCGTCTGGTGGTGATCTTGCTGATCGTGGGCGAGCTCTTTGCCGCCAGCCGGGGCCTGGCTTACAACAACCCGACGGCGCCGGAGGCTTTTTCCTTTCTGCGCACGGCTCCGGCCTATCTGCTCACCGACCAGAGCTTGTACCGCTTCATCAGCATGTCGGGTATCGTCTACGACCCCGGCGATTTGAAAGAAATCCGGCAAATGTTCGAGGGCCAGTTGCCGCCCAAAGCCATCTACGATTACGTGGTGGCGGCCAAGCGCAAGGAGATCCTGGCCCCCAACCTGCCCCTGCTCTACAAAATCGCCAGCGTGGACGGCTACGACGGTGGGTTGCTGCCTTTGAAACGCTACATCACCCTGTTGCGCCTTTTCCTGCCGGAGGAGGACATCCTGCCCGATGGCCGCCTCCGCGAACAGCTCCGGCAGGTGCCCGAGGGGCGCCTGCTTTCCCTGCTCAACGTCAAGTACATCGTCACCGACAAGGTGTTCGATGTCTGGATTGACGGGGTCTACTACGACCTGGAGCACACCGCTATCCTGGGCAAGGAGACAAACCCGGCGGTAGTGATCCAGGACCTGCCCCAGTTCACCGCCACTTCCTTGGGATTGGTCTCGTACCTGGAGGGTGCCGAAGGGTTGACCGACGGAACCCCTGTGGTCGAGGTCGTCGTGAGCGATGCCGAGGGCCGTACCCAGCGCCACGTCCTGCAGGCCGGCCTCGACACGGCCGAGGGCGATTACGACGCTGTGGCTGCCACCAGACCGATCCAGCACGCCAAAGCCAGAATCGGCCACCACTGGCGTGACCATCCGGGCGGCAACGACTACATCACCCTGGTTGACCTGGGGGAGGCCACGGCCTTGAGGGAGATCAGCCTGCGTTACCTGGCCAGGTCTGGCCAATTTCACCTGCGCGGCCTGAGCCTGATTGACGAGCGCACGGGGACCAGCGAGTCCGTCATCGTCTCGAGTACAGGGCGTTTCAGGCTGGTGCACAGCGGCGACGTGAAAATCTACCAGAACCTGGACGTTCTACCCAGGGCTTTTGTCGTCCACCGGGCGCGGGTGATAGAGGACGACGAGGCTGCGGTGGCGGCCATGCAAGACGAGGGCTTCAGGCCAAACGAGGAGGCCATCCTGGCTGAGGCTCCACCAGGGGGAGGAGCTTTGTCCTCCCCACTCACCCTCAACTCCGACCAGGTGACGATCACCTCTTATGAGCCGGAGCAGGTCATCATCGAGGCCAATTTGGCCGGTGAGGGCTATCTGATCTTGACGGACACCTACTATCCCGGCTGGCGAGCTTACGTTGACGGCGAGGAGGCGCCCATCATCAGGGCCAATCTTCTGTTTCGAGCTGTCAGATTGGCGGCGGGCCAGCACCGGGTCGAGTTCTCCTACGAGCCGGCCTCTTTAAAAATTGGTGTGGCCGTCAGCGTGACCACGCTGCTGGTCATGGTGGTCGGACTTGGGTGGAGAAGGCGGAATCTCTTGTCTAAAAAGCGAGCTTATGATATAATATGTTAAGTGCGCGGAATCATCCATGCGATCTGCGGGCCTGGAAAGCACCCAGGAGGTGAGCAATCATGAAAATGATCTGGCAGGTAATCGGGCTTGGACGCAACCTGATTATCGCAACTGTGGTGGGGCTGGTGGTGGGATGCCTCTTCGGTTGGATGGTCATGGGGTGGATGGTTATGCCGGTCAAGTGGGAGTTGACCCCGGCCGAGAAAGAGCAATATGTCCTTATGGCCGCCGACTCTTACTCGCTCAATGGAGATGTCGAATTGGCCAAAGCCCGCCTGGCCGATTTGGATGATGAGGAAATCAGCGAGATAATCGCCAGGCTAGCCGCTACCCATCCGCAGGAGAAGCAGAATCTACTGAATTTGGGTCTGGCTCTGGGCCTGGGGGTTATGGAGGTGACACCTCAACCGGCCGCCGCAGCCACGACCTCACCGACGACGGTCAAGCTGACTTCTTCGCTCGGCGGCATATTGCCCATCGCTTGTGGTCTCCTTTTGGTCTTTTTGCTGGTCGTTGCCGTTGGTGGTCTGGTGATAACGCGGCTGCGCGCTCGTGGAGAGGAGGAAGCACCGGCGCCGGCCAGGCAGGCCAGGATGCCGGCCGCGGCAGAGGCTATGCCTCCCCTGGCGCCCACCGGCCCGCCCCCCCTGGGGCACTTTGTGACCACTTATAACCTGGGGCATGATACCTACGATGAGTCGTTCAGCATCGAAACCCCCATGGGTGAATTTCTGGGCGAGTGCGGGGTGGGCATCTCGGAGACCATTGGGACCGGTGAGCCGGCCAAGGTTACTGCTTTCGAGGTCTGGCTCTTCGACAAAAGCGACATCCGTACCGTCACCAAGGTGCTGATGAGCCAATACGCCTACAACGACGATAGCTTGCGAGCCAAGCTGGCTTCCAAGGGAGATCCTGTCCTGGCTGAGTTAGGCCAGATTATAGTGCTAGAGACGAGTTCTCTGCGAGTTGACGCCAGAGTAGTGGATATGGAATATGATGATGGAGCCGTACCACCCCAGAGTCATTTCACCAAGCTGAGCGTGGAGTTGATGGCCAGAACCATAGAGTCAAGCGGAGAGCTCGAGGGGATGGGAGGAGCAATCACCTGAGTTTGTTCTCACGATGGGGGAATCGAAAAGCAGGGCATCGGCGATCAGAGCCGATGCCCTGTGTCTCTTTATGAAAGCTGCT
>JAOZOT010000449.1 GCA_029933115.1 Anaerolineae bacterium
CTCGCATTTGGTGGCGGTGAAACTACCGAAGGATTTACGCTGTCATGTACTAGCTTTTTCAGGATACTCTGCACGTGACTGCGCACGGTGGTCGTTGAGATACATAATGTCTGTCCAATCTGGCGATCGGTTTTGCCCTTAGCCACCAGCCGCAGCACTTCCAACTCCCGTTCAGTGAGAGGGATGGCTTCTTCTTCCGCTTCCGCCTCCTCCTGGCCCAAGGCCTTTTTCATCACCTTGGCCGCCACCTTCTGGCTCAGCCAGGACTCTCCCTGCGCTGTGGCCCGCACGGCGGCCTCGATGGTCTCCAGGGCCTCCTCTTTGAGCACGTACCCCACCGCTCCCGCTTCCAGCAGCCCAAAGACCAACTCATCCTCATCGTAGGCGGTCAGCACCAGGACGCGCAAGTCAGGGCGGGTCTCCCTCAGGCGATGGATGACCTGCGGCGCCCTCGGCCCCGGCATGACCGCGTCCAGCACCAGGACGTCAGGCCTTAACCCCTCGGCCAGGCGCAGGGCTTCGTCCCCATCGGCAGCCTCGCCCACCACCTCGATTCCCGCCCTCTCCAGCATCCCTCTCAGACCCGCCCGCAGCGCAGGATGGTCGTCGGCCAACAGAACCTTGACTACATTCGTCGCCATCCGCGTCTCCCCTCCCCAGCAGAAAAGGTCGAGCAGATGCCAAAAAGTCCCGCTGCCGCAATTGTTCAGCGTGTCAGGGGACAAGAGTAGTGCAAAACGGCAGATTATGGTAAAATATGAGCACAAGGAAAAGCTACAAGCTCAGATATAGAGGCAAATCACATGGTCATTGGCACCTGCACTATTGAACTATACATCCCCGGCAACGGCTCGCTGAAGGGCAAGCGCCGGGTCATCAAGTCTATTATCGCCCGCGTGCACCGCGAGTTCAACGTCTCCATCGCTGAGGTAGACAACCAGGACCTCTGGCAGTCGGCCACCCTGGGGGTCACTTGCGTCTCCAACGGGTCCGGCTACGTGCACGGCCTGCTCACCAGAGTGGTGGAATGGATCGAACGCCACCGTCCCGACGTGCAGGTAGTAGACTATCAGATTGAGATCTTCTAGTCGGAAGGAGATTCAGTACGACTCAATAACGATTCTATCTTTTTCAAAAGCTCAAAACCGGCGAAGGGTTTCGCCAAGTAGTCATTCGCACCCAGGTCCAACCCCTTCACCTTAGAGCCCCGATCTCCCTTGGCCGAAAGGATGAGGATGGGAACATCGGAGACCTCCCTGATGCGGCGGCAAGTTTCCCAACCGTCCATCCTGGGCATCATTATGTCAAGGACAATCAGGTGGGGTCTGACTTTGTACAACTGCTCCAGGCCCTCTATGCCATTGCTGGCTTCAAACACCTTGTAGCCTGCTCTGGACAGGCGCAACCTGACAAAGCGTCGCAAATCGGCCTCGTCGTCTATAACCAGGATCTTCCGACCAAGCTGGTTTGGATCACTGCGGATGCCCCTTCTCTCAGATTCTTTCACCTGCTCCAGACTCTCCTTTCGGACTTGCAGCAATGTTGGGGAGTGTGGGTGGTATCCCTCCACACATTCTCTTTTCCCTCCACCAGAGAGGAGCCCCCTCTATGCCTCCCCTCCGCTCACCCTCACCAGGACGAAGATGGATTTACCACTCCGATCCAGAATTACCTTCTCCACCTGACTGACCTTGCCCATTTCAACCACCAGCCTGTCGAAGGTCTGACGGCGATGGTAGACAGTCTCACCCGGGCTATGGAAGATGTAAAGGTGGTCGCACTCTGCCAAAAAGCGGCCAAGGCTTTCCTCAAAAACCTCATTCGTTTCCCACTCGTAACCAAAAATCTCGATGGGATTGACAGCCCCTGAAGTCAAGAATTGAACAGGGGCATCAATACCCCAATCCATAGCCAGCGGAGAGGCGACGCCCCGCTCTTGCAAATAGCGGGCCAGTTCATAGCTGGCATCCGAGTGGGCAGCGTAGCCGCCACTGCGCGCCAGGGCCTGATGATAGTTGAGATCCACCCGCAGGTCGCTGACCGCCAGGACAGCCACCACCACAGCCATCACCAGCTCAGGAATATGCCGGCGGATATAGCTCCCCCCCTGCCTGTTGCCAGACGGAACGAGGTAACGAACCAGGAGGTCCAAAGCCCCGGCAATAGCCATAGGCAAGAACGGCACCAGAATAGCGTAATGAGTGAACCACAGAGCCGAGACAGTGAAACAACTCGCCAGCACCATAAAAGCCAGCATCAGGAAAGGAAAAGCCACCCGACGCCATTCATGCCTGGCCTTCAGGAGGACGAGCGGAACGCAAGCCAGCCCCGCGCCGACAAAGAAAAAAGGATAGAGGTCATTGGTGAAAACACCACCCAGATACCAAAGGTGACCGCTGTTCAATACCACTTTTAGCTGTTCGAGACGGGTGGCCAGGTTGTCAGCGAAAGCCAGATTAGAAGTGCCGTAATAGGTGGAACTCAAGTTCTCGGTCAGGGTCAGGAAAGTGCCTCTCGTCTGAAGATTATAGATGATAAGCGGAAAGATGCCCAGCAGAAAACACAGTAGAGCAACGGACAACCGCCTGTAAACTGACCTGGATGTGGTCCACAGGTGCAACCCTTTTCGCAAGTCGGAAGCCCTCAACACAAAAAAAGTCGCTCCCAGCGCCACAATGACCCACAGGAACAGCAACTTGGCATACAGCCCCAGCCCGAAAAGGTAGGCGCCAAGATACAGATAGCGATCTCGCCGCTTTTGATACCAGCGCAGCCAGCAAAGCAGGCTGGCCACGGCAATAGTGGCTGTGATGGAAGTGACAAAAACCCCCTGGCGGCTCCAGAAAATGAAAGAGGGGTTGACAGCCAGCAGCAGGCAAACGATGACTCCTACTCTCCTGTTGAACAGTTGCTGAGCCAGGAAACAAGTCAGAAGAAGGGTCAGGGCGGCAAAGACGACGGGCATCAAACGCAAAGCAAAAACGCTGCTGCCCAGAAGGACAAAGAAGGGAAGAAGCAAGTAGACGTTAAGAGCGCCAATATAGTCTGTGACCATGAGAGGGAACACCCTTCCCATGATCCTAATCCCTGAGCCCCGAAAAGTCTCAACCGGCTGCCCCATGACCAGTTGCATGGCCGGCACTCCAGCCTCCCTGGCCTCGTCGTAGTGCAGGCCGGGCAACTCTATCTGATACAGGCAAAGGGTCAGGAAAACGACCGGCCCCAGAGCGAGGAACATCGCCCGGCAACAGGTCTCGATCCTGGGGAGAAACCTTTTAATCATGCGGCAGACAATCTCTGGTTTCAATTAGAACAAGTTTTGTGAGCAACTGTCTACGAGGGCAGTCACCGCCTCCCGCCCGGCGATAAA
>JAOZOT010000450.1 GCA_029933115.1 Anaerolineae bacterium
AGTCACCGCCTCCCGCCTGGCGATAAATCGCCGGGCTGAGCAGGGGAAGGGCGCTAAAAGCGCCCTAAACGGCCATCTGCGCAGGTCGATAGCCCGCTTCAGCGGGCTTGAGTTGCTCAGCCCTGAGCTTTAGCTCGGGGGCCAGGCTTCCACCGTCGAGGATTCTGCCCATAAGACTAGGTGTTTTCCTCTCCTTACCTTCTCCAGGAGAGCAAAAAGCCCTCCAAAGCCACTACAGCCAGATACAGGCCGATAGCGATGCCACCCAGTACAAAGAGGGCCACGAAGGTCAGCGGCGTATCGAAGAGCCCTCCAGAGAGGTTGACCAGAAAGCCCAGGCCCCGGTCGGCGCCGACGAACTCGCCTACCACCGCCCCGATGACAGACAGGGTGACCCCTATCTTGAGCCCGCCGAAAAGGACAGGCAGGGCAGCGGGCAACTCCAACATGGTGAATGTCTGCCAACGGCTGGCTTCCAGAGAGCGCATCAGGTCAACCAAGTCCTGCTCCACAGCACGGATGCCGACGATGGTGTTGATCAGGATGGGGAAAAAGACCACCAGTGCGCAGGTCAGGATTTTGGAGAGGCTGCCGTAACCGAACCAGATGGCCAGCAGAGGAGCCAGAGCAATGATGGGTATGGCCTGGAAAGCCACGATGTAGGGTGATAAAATGCGTTCCAGAAGCCTCGACTTGGCCAGCAAATATCCCAGGCTGAGGGCCAGGCTTAACCCCAGAGCTAACCCCCAGAATATCTCCAGCAGGGTGATCTGGACATGACGCCAGAGGGTGCCGTCACTGACCACAATCAGTAGCTTTTCATAAACCTGGAACGGAGAGGGCAGTATGAAGGGGGGATAGCTCCCCAGGTACACGATCAGGCTCCACAGCCCCAGGAACACGAGGAGAGCCAGGGGAATCAGGAGGTACTCGATCCGTCTCCTGGCTACGGCCGGGAGCTCCTTGAGCCAGCCCGGCTTCAACACCTGGCTGTAAGCCAAGCCGGGGGTAGCTTTTTTCACAGGGATGGTGCTTCGCATTATTCAAACATCTTCTTTCACACAAAGGCGTGTGGAGTCAGCGCGCCGGAAGGGCGACGTGGTTCGCCTGGATTGGTCGAGGGGGAGGAAAAGTCCTTCTGCTTCCTCACCTGGCGGCACAACAAAAACCCCGAAGACTTTTAGCCTCCGGGGCGCATTTGCAGCACAACCAGGCACGGCCAGAGGGCACTCTCCTCCGCCATGCTTGCCTAGACCTTCTCCCATCCGGACTATACCGTCGGCTCCGGCTTTAAACAACGGGCTTTTTCCCAAAGCTCGTTGTTGTCACCGGATCAGCTTTCGCTCGCGGGCTCGGCAACTTGGACAGCCTCGGTAGACCGCAGTTGGAGTTTGTAGTGTGCACTTCAGTGCGTTTTTGAGGGGCTAAAGCACCCACTACGAGCAGAGTTGCGGTCTACTGAGTCTGGTAACCAGGGCTACACGGCCCCTGGCCACCTGACGACCCAAATTGCCATACCGCCGGTCGGGAATTGGCTCTTTGAGCCTCACCCTGCCCCGAAGGTCGTTACCGTATTCAACTGACCACATTATACCACCAAAAATATATTTGTCAAAATTGCGGGGCAGGTATACTCTGCACAGGCTTCCTCTCCAAACCAACTTGACAAATGGAGAAAACAGGGTATAGTATGTATTGACAGCGTGTCTGAAAAATGCTCGTAGTGGCGACCATAGTATGAAGCCCCCGTCGCAGGCGGGGGTGAGATCACAGCTATACCAGGTGCGAGTAGAAGCGTGGGCCGGCTATCACCGACCCCCCGCTTCGCAGGGGGCTTGAAATCAACCATGCCTGGGTAGTTACCTGAAGTCGTTACTACGAGCGCCGCCCTCTGAATTTTCAGACACGCTCTGAGGCATTTCGCAAGAATAACGGTGAAAGAGAGGTGGTGCCTATCGGCCGATTTGGAGCTCGTGTTGATAGACAGGTGGATTCTTCAATAAGCGAAAAGAGGGCTAAGACGGTTAGTGACAGCCTTGGCCTGTTTTCCGCACCGCTCGCGGCGGGTTGGCAATCCACCGCCGGAGTAGGCTTGTAGTGCGCGCTTCAGCGCGTTTCCCCGGCCGAGATTGCCTGTGGCGAAGGTGCCGCAAATCGGCGAGAGCGACTGCGGAAAATGGGCTCAGTCGTGGAAAAGCTGTCGCTATTCTGAACCATTTAGCCAGACCCAAGTGAAGGAGGAGCTATGAAACTCAATAGACTAGTTGCATTGGCCCTGATTGTGGGCTTGCTGCTGCCCCTGGCGGTCTCTTGTGGACCCAAGAAGGCGGAGCTAGGCACAGAGGAGAACCCTATCATCTGGTCCTTCGTTCCCTCCGGCGAGATGGAACGAGTAGCGGCCGGGGCCGAATCGGTTGCCGATTTGATCAACAAGGAGACCGGCCTGGTGATCAAGACCAACGTCGCTACCGAGTACGCCGGCGTGGTAGAAGCCATGTGCAGCGATCCGCCGGAGGCCCACATGGCCTCGTTGGCCACCTTCAGCTATGTGTTGGCCGCCGACCGGGGGTGCGCAGAGGCGGAACTGGTCTCGGTGCGCTACGGCAGCCCAACCTACAACGGCCAGATCATCGTCCGCGCTGACAGTGGCCTTACCAGCATCGCCGACTTGAAAGGCAAGACTTTCTGCCGGCCCGACCCGCTCTCGACCAGCGGTTGGATCATCCCCATGCTCACCATGCGCGCTGAGGGGATCAACCCAGAGACAGACCTGGCAGAGATCGTGGATGCCGGTAGCCACGACGCAGTAGCCGCAGCCGTCTACAACGGCGACTGCGACGCCGGCGCCACCTATGTAGACGCCCGCACTCGGATCGAGGAGGACTACCCCGATGTGATGGACAAGGTAGTCGTCATCGCCGTCACTGCGGACATCCCCAACGATGGCGTCCAGTACGTGCCCAGCTTCCCACGGGAACTGCGCGACAAGATCAACGACGCACTGCTCAAGATCGCCGAGACCGAAGAAGGGAAAGAGGCCCTGAAGACAGCCTACCAGTGGAGCGGCCTGGAGAAGCACGACGACAGCTTCTACGATCCATTCCGCCAGGTGCTTCAGGCCTCGGGCATGAGCATCGAGGAGTTGCAGGAATAGCCCGCCTTGCCGTTTGGCGGTCCGACAGTGCTCAGCACCGGCTATCTCTGCTGACGACATAGACGGTTAAGGAGGGGGGACGCAAGGTCCCCCCTTTATCGAATTAGGAGGTGGTATGCTTCAGGTCAAGAATCTGACCAAAATTTACGATGATGGTACCGTGGCCCTGCGAGACGTCAGCTTTGAAGTGCAAGACGGCGAGTTCC
>JAOZOT010000063.1 GCA_029933115.1 Anaerolineae bacterium
CACGGGGTAAGCCCTCCATGTGGACGTGGCAGGGGCTCAAAATGGAACATGCTCCCATAAAGAAGAAAAAAACCATAAATTTTTCCCTCTCCTGCGCTTCTGGTGGAGCAACCTGCCCAACCACGATTAAATGCAGGGCTACCCTTCACGGCGGAACTGGCTCATATAGAGGTCATAATAGACGCCGCGCTGGGCCATCAGGCTGTCGTGGGTGCCGCGCTCGACGATGCGACCATCTTGGATTACCAATACCTGATCGGCGTTGCGGATGGTGCTCAGACGATGGGCGATGACAAAGCTTGTCCTGGGCCTTTCGGCGTCGCTCGGGATACACTCTGCCGAGGAACTGGTGCATCCTTTGAGGAGCTCGGCCAGCGCCTGTTGGATCAGGAGTTCGGTGCGGGTGTCTACGCTGGAGGTCGCTTCATCCAGAATGAGGATGCGGGGGTCGGCCAGCACGGCCCGGGCGAAGGCAATGAGTTGCCGCTGTCCCTGGCTCAGGTTGCTGCCCCGCTCGGTCAGCTTGGTCTGGTAGCCTTCGGGCAGGCGGCTGATGAAATCGTGGGCGTTGACCAGCTTGGCAGCGGCTATGACCTCCTCGTCGGTGGCGTCGAGGCGGCCGTAGCGGATGTTCTCCATCACCGTGCCGGCGAAGAGGAAGGTGTCTTGCAGGACGATGCCTATCTGCCGGCGCAAGCTGGCGCGGGTCACCGAGCGGACGTCCCGCCCGTCAATGCGCACCGCACCCGAATCCACATCGTAGAAGCGGCCAATCAAATGAACCAGCGTGGTCTTTCCCGCCCCGGTCTCTCCTACCAGGGCTACGGTCTGTCCTGGTTCGGCCACCAGGCTCACATCCTTCAACACCGGTTCACCTTCTTTGTAAGCGAAAGAGACGTGCTCAAACTCGACTCGGCCCTGGATAGGTGGCATCTCTACTGCATCGGGTGCGTCAACGATGTCCGGTTCTGTGTTCAGCAACTCAAAGATGCGTTCAGCTCCGGCCAGTGCGGCTTGTAGCTGGGTGTAGAGCTGGGCCAGCGAGCGAATGGGCATGTAGAAGCGGCG
The DNA here is from genome assembly GCA_029933115.1 of Anaerolineae bacterium. Classification (GTDB taxonomy): domain Bacteria; phylum Chloroflexota; class Anaerolineae; order E26-bin7; family E26-bin7; genus E26-bin7. The sequence continues at coordinate 1,069 of JAOZOT010000063.1, forward strand.
CACATAATCCAGGAAGGCGACGATAGTACCCACGGTGACCAGTCCTTTGAGGGCCAGGTAGCCGCCGTAGCCGGCTACGATGGCTGTGGCAATGGTACTCAGCACATCGAGGGCCGGGGTAAAAGCTGAGGTGATGCTCACAGCCTGGATGTTGGCGTCGCGGTCGGCGGCGCTGAGTTCGGCAAAGCGGGCCTGGCCGGCCTCCTCGCGGCCGAAGGCCTGCACCTCTCGCACGCCGGAGATTTTCTCCTCCAGTTCGGCACTCACCTGGCCGATGGTCTCTCGCGTGCGGCGAAAGGCGCGGAAGGCCCATCGGGAAAAGACGGTGGTGGTCAGCAGCATGAAGGGCAGCACGGTGAAGCTGGCCAGAGCCAGCCGTGCGTTCAGGCTGGTCATGGCAATCACGATGCCGATCAGAGTCAGCACGTCCCCGGACAGGCGCACGAGGCCCACATTGAGCACCTGGTTGATCACGTCCACATCGTTGACCAGCCGCGACATCAGATCGCCGGCCTCGTGCCGGTCGAAGAAGGCCAGGGGCAGGCTCTGGATGCGTTGGAAGATTTGGGTGCGCATGGTGAAAAGCACCCGTTGCCCGACCAGAGCCATCAAGTAGAACTGGCCGGCCGTGGCTCCCCAGTTGAGCAGGTAGGTGGACAGCAAAAGCAGCATGGTGCGAGTGAGCCCGGCCTTGTCACCCGGGGTGATGAACTGGTCCACAGCCACGCCCAGCAGATACGGCCCGGCCAGTCGCATCAGGGTGCTAAAAAGCACCAGTATCAGAACCACTATCAGCCACGGCCACGACGGGCCAAAGTAGCCCAGCAGTCGCCGCAACACCTGGCCTGTATCGTGGGCCTTTTCTTCTCTCAGCCCGGCCATCCGTCGAAATCCGCCGCCGGGGCCGTGAAATGCCATTCATAACCTCCAAAAGAACCGAACTCTTGCTCGTAGTGGGCGCTTCGGCGCCTCAAAACTGAGACCCTGCGTGGTGCTTGCAAGCCCGTGAGCCGGGGGCCCGCAGGCTCGTGCGCAGGCCCGGAAAGCTTTGACTGTTTTCAAGGTTTGAAGTATAATCCAGGCAGCACTGGAGGAGGCTCTGCTTTGTGGAAATAACAGGCTACTTTGCGAGGGCATCGGGTAACTTGATCGTTCCCTGCCACAGGGAGTCATTATGACCGCCGACGAACGCCGTGGCTTTTTGTACGTGGCTTCTGCCGTCCTCTTTTTCTCTACCACTCCGGTGCTGATTCGGTGGGGGAAGCCCTTGTCGCCTTACGTCATCACCTGGGGGCGTATGCTCGTGGGTGCTGTAGCCGTCTATTGTCTGGCTACGTTGCAGGGGAATCGCCCTCGCTTCCAGAGGACCGATTGGCCCAAATTCGTCCTTTACGGGCTGATCACCGCCTTGCACTTTCTCTGCTACATTGCTTCCCTCAGCTTCACCACTATAGCTCACTCTCTCACTCTGACCTATACTTCGCCCATCTTTGTGACTTTGTTTTCGTGGCTATTCCTCAAGGAACCCATCGGGCGGCGTAAATATCTGGGCGTGGCCGTGAGTGTGCTCGGTATCGCTGTCCTGGCCGGGTTCGAGCCGCAACTCACCAGGCGGATGGTGATCGGTGACCTGCTGGCTCTGGGCTCGGCCCTGTGCTTCGGTTTCTACTCCATAGTGGGGCGCTCTCAGCGTGAGAGCTATCCGCTCCTCACTTATGCTTTTGGCCTCTATGGCCTGGCTGCCTTTTGGCTCACTCCCGTGGGCCTGGCTGCTTTCACTCTGCCCGGCACCTGGCGTCCTTTTGGGGCTATCGTCGCCCTGGGTATTTTCCCTCTGGCTTTGGGTCACACCCTCTACAACGCTGCCTTGCGCCGCGTCCATGCTACCTATGTCAATCTCATCGCCACCCAAGAGGTGACAGGCGGCATCATCCTGGGCTATCTGCTTCTGGGTGAGGTGCCCAGCTTGAATTCTCTTCTGGGGGCAGCCATAACTCTGGTCGGCATCGCTATGGTCCTGATTTAGTAGACATAACTAAACTCGAGAAGAGTTGGGGGGTGCCTCCAAGCTTCTGGTGGGCCCTCATTCGACTGTCAGCCCCACCTCGGAGATCATGCTTTGGTACTCCCAGCCTGAGGCGTAGATGCGGATGGCGGTGATGTGAGTCGGCTTGGTGTCGGCCAGCATTTCCAGCAGGTTGCCCGACTCGTAGGGATACCATACGTAGCGCGGGATTTGCTCCCCGTATGGAGCGATGGGGTAGTTGTCGTCGTTCTGGTAGTAGAAGCCGTGGACCCAGAAGCGATCGTTGCCGTAGGGGTCTTTGTAGTCCAGGCGGACCATGATGGGGAACTCGGAGCTGAGGAAGCCACCTCCAGATAGGCTTTGATAGATCAGCCGGACGTCGAGGTGCAATACGAGGGAAGTGAAGTCACGGATGTCTTTGTCTATCTTCTGGATAATGCCTGTCTCACAGTGGTTGCCGTCTTCACCCATACGTGAGAAGAAAAGAGCTCGCCGATCACCGAGGGAGACGATTTCTATCTCTCCATCAACTTCTCCTCCATCAACCCCTTGCTCGTTGTAGGCTATCCATCCTACCGACAGATCCTGCTGGAAGTTGCCGTTCACCACCAAAGGTTGAGCGGCGGGCATAGGGTCGGCCGGCGCCTCGCCCATAGCGATGGTTGTCCTCTGCCCTTGGCCTAGTTCAACTGTCGTACCCGCAGCCGTGGCCAAGGCTTGCCCGTAACGCACGATGATTTGGGCTTGTTCGTCGGTCACTTCCACGGAGTAGCTACCCTCCTCCAGCACGGCTTCACCCTGAGGGAAGCGGACTTCAAAGTAGAGAGGGGAGTTTATAGCCGGCGCGGCTCCGATGCGCACTCTTCCCCTCCGTACCTCCAGGATGATGGTGTCGGGTCGGGGGCTGAGGTTGAAACGCGGCGTGCGTGTTTTGAGCAGAGTCACTTGGGCATCGTTGTAGAGAATGGCTGTGCTGTCCTCGAAAAAGGTCAAGATAGCCTGGGAGCTGGAATCTGTCTTGATACTGGCTCCCTCTGAGACTTCCATGTCCTCTGTGACGGCCAGCGGGCGTGCCTGTCCCCTTTCTTCGACCAGAATGGTGCCATTGATAGCCGTGAGAGCGGTTTTGTGGGGGCGGGCAGCGTTGATGATGTACCAGCGGATCCCCAGGGGTATACTCACCGCCAGGATGCAGAAGGCGGCAAAGGCAGACAGGAGGACTGTCCAGGCTGTTCGCTCAGGGTTCTTTCTCAATAGCGCACCTCGAAATATTGAAATTGACCGCTGGGGTCTTGCCATCGGCAATCTACTCGCTGCACCCACGCGGCCGGCGGTCCCACTTTGAGGAATTCCAGCAATTTTTCCACGGCCTCTCGTTCGCCTTCAGCCACGACCTCCACCGTCCCATCCCACTTGTTGCGGACATAGCCTGTCACTCCTAGTTCCTGAGCGCGAAGTCGAGTGTAATAGCGGAAGTTGACCCCTTGAACGCGACCATGGACAATGGCTTGCAAGCGCACCTCGTCTGGCATGGCTCGCACCTCCATCTATCAGAAGAGCCACCTAATTGCCTGCCTGGCTTAGATGGCCCCTCCGTATCGGGGCTTATTATACCATCTCTGGCTACCGTTGTAAAATAGAGGGGCCTTGACGTTTTAGATCGCGAAATCAAAGACCGCGGAGGACACACACGAAAGGCTTTTTCGCGCCCTTGGGCTCCTGTTGCAAACGGCCTCGTTCATGGGGAAGAGCCCGGCCCAGAATGAGCCAAATTTGTATAGCGTCCGATATGTGGTATAATATAAACATGGGTGGAAAAGAGCGCCTGGCGCTCGATGCTGACCAACAGCCCATACATGTCGGCCTCAATGCACACCTTTTGTCTCAGGCCCAGACTTATCGTGGCGCCGGGATCCATTGGTACATCTACAATCTGCTCCTCAACCTGGCTCTGGTAGACCAAGAGAACCGATATACGGTCTTCCTCGGCGATAGACACCTCCTGACGAACTCAGGTCTGACTTTGAGAACCTCCCGGCTGCCAACCACGCACCCTCTGGTTAGGATCGGCTGGGAGCAATTGGTTCAACCCTTCGTTCTGCATCAGGAGAAGGTAGATCTCCTTCACTCCCTGGCTTTCGTCACGCCTTTGTTATCTTCCTGCCCTTCGGTGATCACCATTTATGATCTCAGTTTCCTTCTTTTCCCTCAGGGATTCAAATGCCTGAAGCGTCTTTATCTCACTGCGTTCACCCCCCCATCGGCTCGGAAGGCCAGGTGCATTATCACTATTTCAGAGAGCACCAGGCGAGATACAATTCGTCTATTAGAAGTGTCGCCAAAGAAAGTAGATGTAGTTTATTGCGGGGTGGGCAAGGCGTTTCGCCCTCTGTCGGAGAGGGAGGTAGCCTCTTTCCGCCAGAAGCGCGGTTTGCCGGAACGGTTTATACTTTTCATTGGTACCATCGAGCCACGGAAGAACGTGGCCCGTCTCATTGAGGCTTATTCTCGCCTGGGCGATAAGCAGGTTAAATTGATCGTTGGCGGAGCCAAAGGATGGTTGTATAAGGAGGTCTTTGCTCGCGTGGAAGAGTTGGGGTTAACAGATGACGTCTTATTCCCCGGTTACATCCCTTCTGATGAGCTACCTCTGTGGTACAACGCGGCCGAGTTGTTCGTCTACCCCTCTCTCTACGAGGGCTTTGGGCTGCCACCTCTGGAAGCCATGGCCTGTGGAACACCGGTCATCACTTCTAACGTCTCTTCCCTTCCAGAAGTAGTTGGCGAAGCGGGGTTGACAGTTGACCCTACGGATAGCGAGGGATTGGCTGAGGCTATGAATCAGGTGCTTGGCGATAAGGCGCTGCGTCAATCCATGCGAGAGCGGGGATTGGCCAGGGCCAGCCTCTTTTCTTGGACCAAAGCAGCGCGGGAAACGATAAAGGTTTACCGGCGGGCGTTGAGCCGCTGAGGAGATTAAAGTGTCCAAACGATTCAAGCGGTTGCTGTCCCTGGGGCTGGTGTTAGCTGACATACTCCTCATAAATGTGGCTTTCGCCATCTCTTATTTGGTGCGTTACGACCTACAATGGTTTCGAGCTGTAGATCCTGCCTTTGACGTGCCTTTCAGTGCTTATATACCCTTTGCCGGGGTGCTGACTGCCCTCCTGCTGGTTGCCTATAAGCTGGAAGGTGTTTACGATCACCGCCGGGGGGCTTCTTGGTTCGATGAATTTTACTCGGTCGTCAATGGCACCACCACGGGCATCATCATCATGGTCGTGGTCACTTTCTTCTATCGCCCTCTCTTCTATTCCCGCCTGCTCTTCATCTACACCGGGGTTCTCATCGTCGCCTTTTTGGGCATCAGCCGTATGATTAAAAGCATCGTGCTACGCAAGCTGCGCCAGCGAGGTATCGGCGTCGTGCGGACGCTCATCGTAGGGGCTGGCGAGGTGGGACGCACTATTATGCGCAATATTGTGGCTCAACCCGGTCTGGGCTATCAGGTGGTGGGCTTTGTGGACGATAATCCTGAAAAAGGCCACAAAGACATTGGCCGCTTCAAGGGCCTGGGCAGCATTGACAACTTGCCACGCATCGTCCAAGAGGAATCCATTGACGAGGTCATCATCACTTTGCCCTGGATGTACCATCGCAAGATCATCAGCATTATGGCCCAGTGCGAGCGGGAAGGAGTGCGGGCGCGCCTCGTGCCCGACCTCTTCCAGATGAGCCTCAGCCGCATGGATGTGGACGATTTGGGCGGTGTCCCCATGATTGGGATCAAAGAAATAACCATCACGGGGTGGAAGTTAGCCGCCAAACGAGCCATTGACTTCACCATCGCTCTGGTGGGATTAATCGTTTTATCACCTTTGATGCTTCTCATCGCTCTGGCGATCAAGCTGGACTCCCCAGGCCCTGTTCTGTTCCGGCAAGTCAGGGTAGGCAAAGAGGGGCGTCACTTCGTTTTGTACAAATTCCGCTCCATGTGTGAAGGAGCTGAGGAGGAACAGCAGAGGCTGACCAATCTGAACGAGGCAGAGGGACCTATCTTCAAGATTCGCAACGACCCCCGCTGTACACGAGTGGGCAGATTCCTGCGGCGCACCAGTTTAGATGAGTTGCCCCAGCTCTATAACGTGCTGCGCGGTGAGATGAGCCTCGTTGGCCCCCGTCCTCCTCTTCCCGGCGAGGTGGAGCATTACGAGGAGTGGCACAAGAAGCGTCTGGAGGTCTCGCCCGGCATGACGGGCCTATGGCAGGTCAGCGGCCGCAGCGAGTTGACCTTCGACGAAATGGTTCTTTTGGATATTTATTACATCGAGAATTGGTCGGCAGCCTTGGACACCGAGATATTTCTGCGCACTATCCCCAAGGTCATTTTTGGTAACGGCGCATATTGAGCGTGGCATGACGTTGGCTCGGTAAATGGCTTTTGGAGTTTCCCATGTTCAATCTTTCTCCCCAGGACCGTGAGGCTCTCACCGGCTTCTTGCAGGATTTGGTTCGCATCCCCAGCCCTTCGACTCAAGAGGGGGAGGTGGCTCAGCGCCTGGCTGAGGAGATGCGGCGAGTAGGCTTCGCCGAGGTCACTACCGACCGCATTGGCAATGTGATCGGGCGCATTGGCCCCGGCCGCGGCCCCAGACTCCTCTACAACGGTCACATGGACACTGTAGATGTCACCGACCTGAGCTTGTGGCCTCGTGACCCTTACGGCGCCGAAATAGAAGAAGGCGTTCTCTACGGGTTGGGAGCTTGCGACATGAAAGGAGCATTGGCCGCGATGGTCTACGGGGTTAAGGCACTCGTGGACGCCGGTGTCGAACTCGAAGGCGATCTTTATATAGTTGGGGTTGTGCAGGAGGAACCGTGCGAGGGATTGGCTATGCGGGTTCTGGTTGAGGAGGAAGGGCTGAGACCCGACTTTGTCGTCCTGGGCGAGGCTACCAACCTGCAAATCAGCCGGGGGCAGCGAGGGCGTATAGAGCTAAAGGTGACGGCGCGAGGTCGCTCCTGCCACGCTTCGGCCCCGGAACGCGGTGAGAACGCCATTTACGCCGCCGCTCGCCTGATCTTTGGCGTAGAGCTCCTGGCTCCCCGCTTGGCTAACGACGCCTTTCTGGGACGGGGAAGCCTATCTATTACCCAGATTGAGAGCACAGCCGCCAGCCGCAACGCTGTACCCGATAGGTGTGCTTTCTACATTGACCGTCGCCTTACGATGGGAGAGACCGAGGCCAAGGCCCTGGCCGAGATACAAAGCATCATCGCCCGCGAAGGGGTAAAAGCCGAGGTGGAGGTGACAGAGTATCACGCTACTAGCTACACCGGCTACCAATGTCAGGGCAAAGCATATTATCCGGCTTGGGCTCTGGCTGAGGACCATCCTCTGGTCCAGGCCGTAGCCAAAGCTGTCAAGCAGACCCTGGGCTACAAGCCAAGGGTAGGCAGATGGGACTTTTCCACCGATGGGGTGTATACAATGGGGGTAGCCGGCATCCCCACAGTGGGCTTTGGCCCCGGCGAGGAACGCTACCCCCACACCGTTGACGATCAGATACGCCTGGCCGATGTCGTCAAAGCCGCTCAGGTCTACGCCCAACTGGCCGTCGAGGTTCTCGGTGCGCGTTGAGGCCGGTGTCTCTACTATGAGCGCCTTTCATACGGATGTTCACCCTCCCGCAGGCTGAGGCGGTATCCCCGCCGGGGTCACGCTCGTGAGGCGTTTTCAGTCTGCTGCCAAGATGAAACGCGACCGAACTTGCCATTACATTTGCGTTGGTGTTGTATCCCCCGCTGCCGTGCCGCCTCGAAGAGAATCACGCCGGCTGCCACAGCGACGTTAAGCGATTCGACTTTGCCCTGCATAGGGATCGCGATCCGCTCGGTGGCGAGCTTTTCCGCTGCTTGACCGGCTCCCTCTGCCTCACCGCCGACGATCAAGGCCGATGGCTTTGTCCAATCCACCTCGTAGTAAACCTTCTCGCCCTCAGCCTCTGCCAGAAGAACTTGTCTGTCCTCCAAAGCTTCCGCTATCTTTGACCAGCTTATCTTGGCCGCTATTGGCAAGTGGAAGTGGGCGCCCATAGCCCCCCGTACCACCTTGGGACTGTAGATGTCCACCGTAGCCGGTGTCAGGATCACCTGGCCGACCCCGGCCGCCTCGGCTGAGCGCAGGATGGCGCCCAGGTTACCGGGATCGCGTACCCTGTCTACTACCAGGATCAGCCAGGGGTTTTCTGGAAAAGGCAACTCCACAAAAGGCACAACGGCCAGGATGCCCTGAGGGGACACTGTATCTGAGAGAGCCCTCATGACCTGCTCCGTCACGACAAAGCATCCGCCGGACAGACCCTCTATCAGTGTTAGCAACTCCTGGCCTCGCCGGCTGTCGCTCAGGTCTGGAGTGAAAAAGACAAGAGTGGGGACGACCCCGGCTTTTAACGCTTCCTCCACCAGACGCAGACCCTCTATGACGAAATGTCTCTCCCTGTGGCGGACTCGCCGCCGGTAGAGGGAGCGCACGTATTTCACTTTTTTGTTAGCGATGCTGGTAATAGTCGTTGGCAGGGTATATCACCTCGGTAACGCTTTTTCGTGCTTTGATTCGACGCCCTCGCCTTTGGAAAGTGTTCGGTAGCAAAAATAAATCCCTATTGTGTCTTCGACGACAAAATAGGGATAAGCAATCGCCCTGGACGATGCTGTGAACCTTTGCAAAGCCGGCGATTCTAGAGGGCTCCTTTGGCCACTTCGACCAGCTTGGCGAAGGCCTCAGCGTCGTTGACGGCCAGTTCGGCCAGGATCTTGCGATCAATCTCCACTCCTGCTTTTCCGAGCCCGTGCATGAAGCGGCTGTAGGATAGTCCGTTCAGCCTGGCTGCGGCGTTGATACGGGTTATCCAAAGCCGTCGGAAGTCACGCTTGCGATTGCGACGGTCGCGATAGGCGTACCACAACGATTTCAGCATGGCCTCGTTGGCACGGCGGAAGAGGGCATGCTTTGTCCCTCGCTGTCCTTTGGTGAGTTTCAGCACTTTTTTGTGACGACGACGGGCGCGCGGCCCTCCCTTCACTCTAGGCAATGTACAACCCTCCTAAATGAATTTATCCAAAATCGTCAGCTTTTTTTGAGGTACGGCGCCAGCCTGCGCACTCGCTTGATATCGGCGGGTGTATTCACTCTGAGCATCTCATCGTATAGACGCTTCACACGTTTCGATTTCCTACGGCGAAGGTGACTTTTACCACCTTTGGTGCGCATAAGCTTGCCTCGGCCGCTGTATTTGAATCTTTTGGCTGTGGCTTTGTGCGTTTTAATTTTCGGCACCTCTCTGTCTCCTTTGTCTATTGTGTCAAAGGGCTTGCGCGGTGAAGCCTGCCGGTGTTAAGAAATGTCTAGTGCTCCTGCCGCTGCGCAGCCCCTCAGTGGCTCAAACAAATAGGGGACGACCCCGTCCCCTATTCTCTGGTGAGCGCCTTTTGCTATTTACTGCTTGGGCTCAGGATCATGAGCATAGTACGCCCATCCAGACGAGGGTGTTGCTCGACGCGGCCCACGTCCTCTAAATCAGCGGCAATTCGCTCCAGCAAATCACGAGCCACATCAGGATGGGTGATCTCTCTCCCTCGGAAACGGACTCGCACTTTGACTTTGCACCCCTCTTCCAGGAAACGGCGGGCATCACGGACCTTGTGAGCTATATCATACTCTCCTGTTTTAGGACGCAGGCGGATTTCTTTGATCTCCCTTGACTTTTGAGCTTTTCTGGCTTCCTTCTCCTTCTTGGTGCGTTCGTATATGTATTTGCCATAGTCCAGCAAACGGCAGACAGGGGGATCGGCGTTGGGGGCGACCTCCACCAAATCTAGGTCATGCTCCTTGGCAACAGCCAGGGCTTCGTGGATGGGCATTATCCCCAACTGCTGACCGTCTGTACCAATGACCCGGACTTCTTTGGCCCTGATACTCTCATTAATGCGTTGCGTTCTGGTGCTGATCTTGTCACCTCGTCGAGTCGGTGGTGGTCCGCCGACACCGGCCACCCAGGGCTCAGAGCTAGCCTTCCACCAAAGCCATAACTGCAGCTCACTGCATTGACCTACGAGACCTTCTTCGTAATTAATATATCATATTTGCGGTTAGAAGTCAAATGTTTATTCACTTCCAGTAAAACGTCCGGGTCTCACTCCTGGCGCTGATGTCAATGCCTATTTCTCCTTTGGGACCCGATTCCACTCGGATCACGGTCACATCCCACTGGTAGGCCCGCTCGGGGGGGTCAGCTTTGGCGAAGAAAAACTCGGCCGGCAACTGCCATTCGTTCTCCTTCACGTGATGACCACTGTACTGGAGCTGACCGCCCTGCAGATAGCGCAAGCTCACCGCATACCATTCATCTTCCGCCAGTGCCCCCACCGGTTCCCACTGCAAAACTATTTTTTCCGCCTCCCCGACGAACACCTCTCCATCTTCTGGTCCAATCAGGCGCGGCGCGGCAAAGACGAGGGTTGGCGTAGCCGTGGGAGCCGGCGTCGGCGTAGGAGTAGGGGGCTCAGGAGTAGGAGACCCGACCGCAGTAGGCGTCGCTGTCGCTGTAGGCGTGGCCGTCCGAGTGGCCGTTGGTGTATAGGTCGGCCGGCGCGTCACAGTAGGCGTGGCCGTGGGCGTGCCGGTGGGGGTGGGAGATGGGATCAGGAAACTGAGGCCCGGCAAATCCGCCGGCGGAACTTCCGGCCGGGGAAGCGCCCCCAGGGCAGACTTTACCTCCCCCAATCCATGAGCGACCGTGGGAGTGAGTATCAGGCCCAGGCTGAGGCCGGCCAAGGCGGCCGCTAGGTTCAGCACCTGGGGCCATACACTGTGTCTTAGTTCAGCACCGCAGTGTGGGCAGATGGTGAGAATAGCTCTGGCCCGCCGACCGCAGTGCAAACAGCGCACCTTTTTCGCCCTCACCCACAAGCGGGCTCCACACTCTGGACAGATGATCAGTCCTGGACGGACTTTGGCGCCGCATCTCTTGCACTTCATTAACGGTCCATCTCCCCGCTGGCCAGAACGAGACTCAGTAGACCACAATCGGCTCTATCGGTCTGGCTACCGGGCGAGGGCAGGATCGCCAAACACCGTGTGTTCTGGGGCCGAAGGCACTGCCTTCGGCTATCTCCAGCGTTACTCCCATTGGATTTGCAACCCAACGACCCGGCGGGAGCGCCAATCTACTGAGGCCATCTCGCGTTTGGGGACAGATTCTCGCCGGCGGAGACTGCCTAGCCAGATACCAGGATTGCAGCCCCGATGAGCACAAACAAGGCTCCAGACCCCCTCCGAATATATGCTGCCGGGACGAGGTTGGCCAGAGCTTCACCGAAGATCACTCCTATAAAGGTGACGGCGGCCAGGGCTCCCACCGCACCAAGGAAGACGGCCAGGGGCGAACGGGCTCTGCAAACCAGACCGATGCAAGCCAACTGAGTTTTATCGCCTAACTCGGCCAGAAAGATCAGGCCAAAGGTCGAGATCATAGTTTTCCAGTCCATTCCTCTCCTCGGCAAACTTACAGCGTGTCTGAAAAATGCTCGTAGTGGCGACTTGAGTCGCTAACGGCCGGTGC
>JAOZOT010000451.1 GCA_029933115.1 Anaerolineae bacterium
CCGGCGAATGAGCCGAGCCGGGGTAGGCCAAAGGCACTGCCTTCGGTCTACCCCTTGAAGCCCACAGTTTACGGAGACTCCAAATCCAGCTCTAGCCGAAATGTGGTCTACCGGGTTGTTCAAAGGAGGACGTGATGAGAATCCGCCAAGCGACCATTGAAGACAGCCCTGTCATCGCCCGGCTGATGACGCAACTAATGGAGGCGAGTGGCTACGAGGACTGGCCAATCTCCTCCGAACAAATCGAGGACACCCTGCGGAAGATGGCCAACAATGATGCCTATCAGGTGCTTCTAGCCGAGGACAAAGGCCAGGTGGTGGGGCTTTTAGGTCTGAGTTTCCGCCACACCCTTTTCCACCCCGCTCCGACAGCTCTCATTGATGAACTGGTGGTGGACCAGGGCCATCGGGGGCAGGGTATAGGCAGACGGCTTATGGCCGAGGCTATAAAGCGCTGCCGGGCGGCCGGCTGCTGCGAAGTCGAGGTCAGCACCGAACGGTCCAACGAGGCCGCTCAGGAATTCTATCGGCAGCACGGCTTCAACCACGAGGCAGTGCTCTTCGAACTGGAGTTCGAGGAGGATGAGAGCTGAAAATCCTTCGCCAGGACTGCACAACTTTATCAGGAATATAGCCCGCTGGCGACCTCAGCCGGGGCTGCTGACCATCACTCTCATGCTGGCTCTGGCCAGCCTGATGACGAGCGGCTACCTTGCAACTCAGGCCGAAGTGACATTGGTGCTCAACGGCCTGGTGTGGCGACTGCGTACCCATCAGGCTTCGGTCGAAGCTTTCTTGAACGAAGTGGGCATAGAGGTTTACCCTGAAGATATTGTCTCTCCGGGCCTGGCGGCTCCCATCCGGCCGGGCAGCACCATCACGGTACAGCAGGCCAGGCCGGTGACCATCGAAGCTGACGGCCGGGTTATCAGCTTGCGCACACACGCAGCCAGCGTGGCCGAGATCCTCCACGAGGCAGGCATCACCATCAAGCCCCACGACCGGGTGATAGTCAACGGCCAGGAGACCAGGCCACAAGCGACATTGTCTGCTTCAGGCTCATCGGGGGGGCTTCGAGCCAGCGGGCTGAGGACGCGCCTTGAGCAGAGTCAAAGGGGCAAGAGCCTTTCGGCCGAAATTACCCCTTTGCACATCGTACTCAAACGGGCTGTACCCATCCACGTGGACGACGATGGGGTGCCCACTACCATCTACACAACCTACCCCACTGTGGGCGAGGCTCTGCGGGCTGAGGACATCACTTTGTACTTGGGCGATCAGGTTGAGCCCAGTCTGGGCAGCCCTGTATCCACCGGGATGCACGTTTACATCCGACGTTCGGTGCCGGTGTCCATTGCCGTTGACGGTCATACCATCAAGACCCGCACCCGGCAAGGGACGGTGGCCCACGTCCTGGCTCAGGAGGGTGTGGCTCTGGTGGGTGACGACCGCGTGGAACCCGGGGGCGACGTACCCATCGCCGACGGCATGGCTATCCAGGTGGTGCGAGTGAAAGAAGCTATCGCCATTGAACAGGACCCTATACCTTTCGAGACGGCCTGGCAGCCTGACGACAGTTTGGAGTTGGACCAGCAACGCCTGAACCAGGAGGGCGTAGACGGCCTGACCAAGCGCCGCGTCCGGGTCATCCACGAAAACGGCCAAGAGGTCAGTCGGATCGTGGAGGATGAGTGGGTTGACCGCGAGCCGATAACCAAGATTATTGCCTATGGCACAAACATCGTGGTGCGAGAGTTGGAGACACCCGAGGGAGTTCTCGAATATTGGCGCAAGATAAGGATGCTGGCCACCTCTTATTCAGCGGCCACCTGTGGCAAGGAGCCCGACGATCCTCATTATGGCAAGACTTTTCTCGGTTGGGATATGAGAAAGGGCATCGTAGCCGTTGACCCTCGCGTGATCAACCTGCGTTCTCAGGTGTATGTGCCTGGTTATGGCCTGGGCGTGGCCGGTGATACCGGCGGCAAAGTCAAGGGACGGCACATTGACCTGGGCTACGACGAGGACAACCTGGTCCTGTGGTACAAATGGGTAGATGTCTACGTGCTCACGCCGGTGCCCCCTGAGAGCGAGATACGCTGGGTCCTACCCAATTGGCCCAGAGAGCGGCGGTAGCAGGCCGAACCGCTCCCCACTCTCGCCGACTTGTCTCAGGCCGCGCTTGGGGTTCGTAGGGCGCACTCCAGCTTCTGAGGCACTGAAGCACCCATCACGAGCAAGACTCCCGCCGACGGGAGCAGCAGCAGAATCACTTCCCCTGGTCTGGAGCAAACCACCAGGCGACAAAGCTACGGGCAATTTTAAGCGCCTGACGGGCAGCCTCGAGGGCGGCGGTAGCTTCAGGCTGGAAGTAGTGTTCGGAGGGAACCCAAACGTCTTCGCCTCAGCGCTGCGCCCGCTCGCTATTCGTCCCCGGCGATAGGGGCGTGCTTTGGCGGCGCTTGACCGGGAAACGCCAGCCGCCGGTGTCCGTCCGCCGAATGCCGCGCGCGGTGATCTCCTCGCGGGCCTCGCGCAGCAGCCGCTCGATCGGCTCCCCCCCATAGATCACCAGGCCATCAAAAGCTACGTCCATCAAAATAAACACGTGCTCTGCCAAGCCTTGCCGCAGCCCGTCCAGGTGGGTGGGAATCAAGTCCAGATTGTAGAGCCCGATAGCATCCTGGCACTGGCGCATGATCGCAGCCCACGCCTGGCGGTTGGGAATGCGCTTGCGCAGCACGACCAGCACATCAATATCGTGCCACGCCTCGCCCCGCGCAAAGCTGCCGAAGAGGATGATCCCCACCACATCGTCACGCACCGCAAGCAGCCGATCCCGAATGTGGGCGATGATCTCGTCACGAGAGAGCGTGCTTTTGTCTACGAATCTGATACCAGGCGTCGAGTTCATTCTACAATGCTCATTCTGTTTTGAGCCGGACACCAGCATTTTGGGGCATAGTGGTTGATCAGATTATATCACGCGCACGGTTTGTAGTCAATCCTTTCGGCAATCACCCGCCGTTGCAGTCCAGGTCGAAATGGCACTGTCACATCACAGACGACCTGCGCAGCGAAGCCCGGTGAGCTTGAGGGGCATTCCCTCAACCCCACTTTCCCGGCTCTGAAAGCAGAACCGGCGGGCCGGCCTCCTACCTTGCCCTTACCATCTCCTCCGCCCTCTCCTGCATTTGCCGGGCAGCCTCGGTAGGCGTCATCTGGTCGGCCATGACCGCTGCCAGGGGCTCGCGCATCGCCTCCAAAAGCATCGTCGGATTCGACCCCAGGCTGGCCCCCCGGCCGGCCAGCATCTGGGCCACAGACACCTGCCACAGGGGATCGCTGA
>JAOZOT010000452.1 GCA_029933115.1 Anaerolineae bacterium
GTGGGAACATGCCCCACCCGATCACTTGCCCACGTTTACGTGCGGACTTACCGGGAGACTATATGACGAGAGACGGTGAGGAAAATGGCAGATTTGATGAAATCGGTTGAAAGAGTCAAGCCCAACCCCAATATCCCGGAGCTCAGACCAGGGGACACAGTGCGCGTGCATAATCGGATTGTTGAAGGTGACCGAGAGCGGGTTCAGGTTTTTCAAGGCACGGTGATGCGCCTGCGCAAAGGAGGTATCAACGCCAATTTCACTGTGCGGCGTATCGCTGCTCACGGCATTGGTGTGGAGAGAACCTTCTTGCTGCACTCACCACGGATAGAGAAAGTGGAAGTTTTGCGTCGCGCCCACGTGAGACGCGCCCAACTCTACTACCTGCGTGGTCGCCGTGGCAAAGCGGCCCGCCTGAGAGAGAAGCGATACGTGGGGGAAAACCAATAGCTGGCCGATCCGAGCTCCGGAGACCCTGACAAAGGCAAGACAGCAAACCAACGACTGACGTCACCACAAACATTTTTAGACACAGTGTAAGCACGAAGTTTAGCCTCGTGCTATTACCTGCGCTTCCCCAACAGGTGTATGCGTCCGGCTACCATCCGCTGTGAGGTGAGTAGAGTGGCGAAACCTTCGACATCGCCGCCGAGGCCTGACTTGCAAGAAGAGATGGTCCTCTACAAGCGGGGCTATCGTCTGGTGGCTGGCTTGGACGAAGCGGGCCGTGGCTCGTGGGCCGGCCCGGTAGTGGCCGGGGCGGTGATCTTGCCTCTGGGCAATAATGGGTTGGAGCAGGCGCTGGACGGAGTACGCGACTCCAAGGAACTCAGCCCTCTGGAACGCGAACAACTATACGATGTCATCCAAACCGAAGCGTTGGCTGTGGGAGTGGGCATGGTGCCCCCCGCTCAGATTGACGAATTGGGAATCGTCCCTGCCACCAGAAAAGCTATGGCCCTGGCTATCGCCCAACTGAACAGCGAACACCCCCCTGATTTCCTGCTCGTTGATTTCCTCGGCCTGCCCCAACTAGACTATCCCCAAAAGAGCATCGTCCACGGTGATGCCCGATCCCTTTCCATTGCTGCTGCCTCTATCGTGGCCAAGGTGTCGCGGGATCGGTTCATGGTCAAGTTGGATAGGCAATATCCTGGCTACGGCTTTGCCAGTCACAAGGGTTATGGCACCCCCCAACACCGCGCCGCTCTGGAGCGTCTGGGTCCTTCTCCTATCCATCGTTTCTCCTACGCGCCCGTCAGAGCGGCAATGCAAGTCCGAAGACCGACTGCTGTTCGTGGTAGCCGCTGAAGTGGTTCAGAGAGCCGCTAAAGTGGCCACTACGAGCCTATTGATGAGGACAGATGGGCACCCTGTACGTGGTCGGTACACCGATTGGCAACCTAGAAGACATCTCGCTGCGGGCTTTGCGTATCCTCAAAGAAGTAGCTCTCATTGCTGCCGAAGACACCCGCCAAACGCGCAAGCTCCTGGCTCGCTACGAAATCGCCACGTCCTTGACCAGCTACTACGAACACAACAAGCTAACCAAACTGGACTACCTTCTCACCACTCTGGAGGAGAAGGATGTGGCCCTGGTCTCTGAGGCGGGAATGCCCGGCATCTCTGACCCCGGCTACGAGCTGATCAGAGCTGCCATCGCCCGCAGTATCCCTGTGGTGCCAATTCCCGGCCCTTCAGCTTTGGTAACCGCCCTGGCCATCTCCGGCTTGCCCACCGACAGCTTTGTCTACCTGGGCTTCCTGCCACGGCGGCCAGGTGAGCGACGGCGGCTCCTGAGTTCACTGGTCGGGGAGAGGCGCACCCTGGTAGCCTTCGAGGCTCCCCATCGTCTGCAGAAGAGCCTGGCCGACCTGGCTGACGTGCTGGGAGACAGGCAAATCGCTCTGGCCCGTGAATTGACCAAAATCCACGAAGAGGTCTGGCGAGGAAGCCTGAGCCAGGCTCTGGAGCACCTGGAGCAGCATCCGCCCCGGGGTGAGTTCACCCTGGTCATTGCCGGGGCCGGAGATGAGACGCAGGCCGCGTGGGACGAAGCGCAAGTGAGAGCAGCGTTAGCAGAGCTATTGAGCGAGGGCCTGGACAAGAAGGAGGCCATCAAACAGGTGGCAAAGGCCGCCCACTGGCCTCGCCGTCAGGTCTACAAGATGACGGTGGATGAGAGCTGACTCCCCATCAAGCAAATGACAGGAGGATCCAAAAGTGACCGACCTGGACAAACCCCATCTCTTCCGTGAGACCGACCCCCAGGATATGTTGGCCCGCATCTCAGAGCTGCCCCAGCAGTGCCGCCACGCCTGGGCCAACGCCCAGAGCTTGCCACTGCCTGATGAGTACCGTCAGGCCGAGGCGGTGGTCATTCTGGGCATGGGCGGCTCGGCCATCGGCGGGGACCTGCTGCGCACCCTGCTGGAAAGCGAGTGTCCGGTACCCATCGTCGTCAACCGCGACTACACCATCCCGGCTTTTGTCAACCGGCGGACTCTGGCCATTGTCTCCAGCTACTCCGGCAACACCGAGGAGACCCTGACTGCCCTCGAGGCGGCTCGGCAGGCGGGAGCCATGCTCTTGGCCATCACCACCGGCGGGAAACTGGCCACACGGGCCCAAGAGTTGAACCTCCCGCTCCTGACCTTTGACTATCGTGCCACGCCGCGCGCTGCCTTGGGCCATTCCATCGTGGCCCTGCTGGGCATCGTGTGTCGGTTGGGCCTCGTCAGCGACAAGAAGGCCGACCTTGATGAAGCCATCGCCGTGATGGAATCGTGGCAGAGAGAAATCAACGAGGCAGTCCCTCTGGCCGAAAACGCAGCCAAGCAGTTGGCGGTGAAACTGCATGGGCATCTCTCTGTAATCTACGGGGCAGGGCATCTCTCTGAGGTGGCCCGCCGCTGGAAAGGGCAGTTCAACGAGAACGCCAAGGCCTGGGCCTTCTTTGAGCACCTGCCGGAGATGAACCACAACGCCCTGGCCGGTACCGAGTTTCCGGCCGACCTGGCAGAGAAGACTTGCGCCGTCATGTTGACTTCATCGCTGGACCATCCCCGAACCAAGGTGCGCTTCCAGATCACCCAAGAGATCCTCGGCCAACGGGGAGTCTCTTGTGAAGTGGTAGAGGCGCGGGGGGAGAGCCGCCTGGCCCAGATGCTCTCCGCCGTCCATTTCGGCGACTATGTCAGCTTCTACCTGGCCATGCTCTATGGTATAGATCCTACCTCCCTTGAAGTGGTAGACTACCTCAAGCAACGCTTGGCCGAAATTTGAAGGCTCTTCAATCAGAGCGTGTCTGAAAATTCGGGGGGCGGCGCTCGTAGTAACGACTTCAG
>JAOZOT010000453.1 GCA_029933115.1 Anaerolineae bacterium
AACAAGGCTCGGGCCACTGCTGAGTTTATGGGACTAAACATAACCGGCACTATTGGTATGTTAAGCAAAGCCCAGAAGAAGGGCCTCATCTCTGATTTGAGACCACTCTTGGATGAGCTACGGGCCAGAGGATTTCGGCTCAGTGACAAAGTCTATGCTGAGATATTGAAAAGGTAGGAGGGGATTCGTGTCCGACTTGACCGAACTCTACAAGGAAATCGCTGTCTGCCGGCGTTGTATCCTGGCCCAGGGGCGCACCAAGGCCGTGCCCGGTGAAGGCCCGGAAGACGCCGCTCTCATGTTCATCGGCGAGGCCCCCGGTTTCCACGAGGATCGCCAGGGGCGCCCCTTTGTCGGCGCGGCCGGCCGGTTTCTGGAGGAGCTGCTGGCCAGCATTGACCTCACGCGAGAGCAGGTCTATATCTGCAATGTTATCAAATGCCGACCACCGGGCAACCGCGACCCCTCGCCGGCCGAGATTGAGGCTTGCCGCCCCTATCTGGACAGGCAAATCGAGTTGATTAATCCTAAAATGATTGTTACCCTGGGGCGTTTCTCTATGGCCCGCTACTTTCCCAAGACTTCCATCTCTCGCATCCACGGCCGGCCCAAGCGGATGGGAGGGAGGATCATCTACCCCATGTTTCACCCCGCTGCCGCGCTGCATCAGCCCAAGTACCGGGCCGCTATCGAAGAAGATATGCGCAGGATCCCCCAACTTCTGGCAGAGGCAGAGCAGATGGTTGAAGAGGAACCGCCGCCCCAGGCCGAACAACTGAGCCTTTTTTAACCTCAGACCTCTCAGAGCGTGTCTGAAAATTCAGGGCTTGGTGCTCGTAGTAGCGACTTCAGTCGCTTTCCATCCGGTAATACCGGCTTTAAAGTCATCACTACAAGCATTTTTCAGATACCTTCTCAGCCCCCTTGAAAATTGAGTAAGGAGTTTGTTTAACATTGTCTGGAAAAACCCTCAGGCTTATCCCCCTCGGTGGCGTGGGCGAGATCGGCAAAAACATGATGCTCATGGAATACGGAGAGAACATCATTGTCATTGACGCCGGGCTCATGTTCCCCGAGAATTACATGCTGGGCATTGACATCGTCATCCCCGATATATCCTACCTCCTGGAGCGCAAAGATAAGGTCAGAGGTATCATCATCACCCATGGCCACGAAGACCACATCGGAGGTTTGCCCTATGTTCTGCCCCAGGTGAACGCTCCCATCTACGCTACCAGGCTGACCAGAGGCTTGATCGAGGTCAAGCTGAAGGAGCACAAGCTGTTGAAAGCAGCTTCGTTGCACACCATCCAGCCGGGTGATGTCCTCAACCTGGGCCCTTTCCGCGTTGAATTCTTCCGCGTCTGTCACAGTATCCCCGACGGGGTGGGTCTGGCCGTGGAGACGCCGGTGGGACTGGTGGTCCATTCTGGCGATTTCAAGTTCGACCACAGCCCCGTGGATGGGCGGCTGACCGACTTTGCCAAACTGGCCGAGTTGGGTGGGCGAGGTGTAATGGTCCTCCTCTCTGATTCCACCAACGCCGAGACTCCCGGTTACACTCACTCTGAGCAGGAAATTGGCGAGACCTTTGACCGCATTTTCACCAAGGCCCAGGGGCGCGTCATCGTGGCCACCTTTGCTTCCAATATCTCCCGCATCCAGCAAGTCATCGAGACGGCGGAACGACACAATCGGCGAGTGGGCGTGGTGGGGCGCAGCATGGTCAACAACGTCAAGATGGCCATCGAGTTGGGTTACCTTCACGTGTCGCCTGATATGCTGCTCACCATTGGCGAGATAAACCGACTACCTCCGCGCAAAGTGGTCATGGTCTGTACCGGTAGCCAGGGAGAGCCTACCTCAGCTCTGGTGCGCATGGCCAGCGACGAATACAGGTCTGTCAGCATCCGCCCCGGCGACACGGTCATCGTCTCAGCCACCCCCATACCGGGCAACGAGGAGTTGATCAATCATACCCTGAACAACCTCTTCCGCCTGGGGGCTGACGTCTACTATGACGAATTGCTGGACGTTCATGTTTCGGGCCATGCCAGCCGCGAAGAGCAGAAGCTGATGATCAACCTGATCCAGCCCAAGTTTTTTGTGCCCATTCACGGGGAGTATCGCCACCTCATTCTCCACGCTCAGATGGCCCAGCAGTTGGGCATCCCGGCCACAAACATCTTTGTAATCGAGAGCGGCCAGGTGCTGGAGTTTGATGGGAACGAGGGCTGGCTTGGCGGTGAGGTGGCCGGTGGCTATGTGTTCGTTGACGGACTGGGGGTGGGCGACGTGGGACAGGTGGTGCTGCGAGACCGTCAGCACCTCTCCCGCGATGGGTTCCTGATCGCAGTCGTGGCCGTGGATGAGAAGACAGGCGAGTTGCTGGCCGAACCCGACATTATCTCTCGCGGTTTTGTCTACATGCGCGAGGCAGAGGAATTGATCGAGCAGGCCAAAGAAAAGGTATTGACTGCCCTGGAGAAAAGCGGCTCACCGGCGGTTGTCAGTACCAAGATCAAAGAAACTCTCAGCGAGTTCCTCTACGAGCAGACCAGGCGCCGGCCGATGATACTGCCGGTGGTGATAGAGGTGTGAGGAGGAAGGGGATGGGGGGATCAAGTCAGCGAGGCGTCGCGGCGCAGGTCCGCCAGCACGACCTCTAGGTGCCTGGGGTGGTCAAAAGAGAGGTAAATCGCCTCCTGCGAGCCCAACTCTGACAGGTAGACCACTTTGAGGGCCAGGCGAGGCCGCAGCCCGAAAAGGATCTCCCCAACTTCGATCTCCCTGATAGCGTCTGGCATAAAGAAGACGTACCACAGGCCCGCCTCTTCACGAGGCGAGGCTGCCAGGCCCAGGAAACTATGGCGGGGTATCCAGGCGATGACAATGTGCTCGCGGGTGTCCACCGTCTCAAAATAAGCTTGGGCTTCCACGAAGTAGCGCCTCATGCCGCTGACCTCAAAGTGCCCACTGGCCCGGGTGGGCACTTTTTCTTCGGAGGCAAGTTGCGGCACATCTGCCGACAGAGATGGGTTCTCCGTCTTTTGGAAAATGAGGTAGCGTGTGCGCCTGGCCCACAACAGGGCCAGCATCAGGCTCAGGCTGGCCAGGATAACTGCTGCGTCGGCGACCGGTCCGCTCTCTACGAGGTCCACAGCCGCGGCCAGGATGCTCAGCAGAGACAGAAGGACCAGCCAGCGGTTCAAGGGCTGACCCCAGAGCCGGAGACGGTGCAAACGGTAGCTTATCTTGAGGGTGAGGCCCAGAAGTGTCAAGAGGTATGCTGTCCTTTCAATCGCGGAAGCACGGAAAGGCGAAATACGCGGAACTCCTTT
>JAOZOT010000064.1 GCA_029933115.1 Anaerolineae bacterium
TAGCCCTGATAAGGGGAGTGGTAGTAGTGACGTAGCCTGTCGGCTCGGTGTCCTCGAAACGGATCGAAGACGGCTTGGAGAAGTTGTTCATGATCAGCGGGAGATACAAGGTAACAGTAGGTGATGCCCCCAGTGGGTAGGGCTCTGTTGGAGGCGGCGGCCTGAAGGCGACCGGCGACTCTACCCTGGGCCTGGATTGCAAATCCAGGCTGAGCATGAAGGTGCTGCTGCCTGTTTCGCCGGGCCCAGTGCTATCAACCGTTGTCGGAGTAGCTTTCTTTGTGGGCCTGGAAGCGCCAGGGGGTATCTCCTCGAAAGCCAGGGACGATCCCTTGCCCTCGCCCATTTGGGCCGGCGCAAGGCCGCCCCCCACCCCAGGATATTGAGAAGATGTGTCGGGGATTGACGAAGCGTGAGCCACCCCGACCCCGCCCGATGTCAGAGCCCCAGGCGGGACTAACCCCGTTAACAAGGACGCAATCAGGACGGCTCGCACAAAGCCTCTCCAGAGGCCAACTTGTATCCTTTGCATCTTCAACCTCCAAAATGCATTAGGCCTGCCTAGCAGGCTGGAGAGCCCAGTAGCTCCTTAACAACTTAAAAGACGCCGGCAGGCGAGGTGCATACACCTCACCTCCGGCGTCCAGTGTTTTCCGGTCGTAATCTCACGCCAGCCAAGAGAAGCAACCCATCAACCCCCTCTAGCTCTGCCGAAGCGAGAACTGCCAGGCAGAGATAGGACCTGGGTACTATTATATTCAATTTTCTCTGGGTGTCAATATCACCAGGCTCCTTTGGCGCTCGATTCTGACCTCACGAAGCTCCTTTTACACCCCACAGCCGGTCAAGACACGTTCTTGATACGGCTCAGGTCTCCATCTCTGGCCGCCTCCAGAATCGGCCCCATGTACTCGTCCACCATCTCGGCCGTGAGAGGAACAGGCATGTTCTGAAGTTTCATCTTCAACTGTGGGTCCTTGGCTGCTGCCAGTGCCCGCTCGATGTGCCCCTCGGTGAACCCTTCTACCTCACCCAGGGTCGTCGGGAAGCCGATCCGCTGCGATAAAGCGATCATGGCTTCGGCCACAGCCATCCCCAGATCACGCCCGGACAGAGCATCAACGTTGGCCTGGGTCAACCCTGCATCCCTGTAGATTCCGCCCAGGAGTCTCAACGGCTCCTCGATGGCCGGGGCAAAGAAGACGGTGTAGTAGGGATTCATAATGGCGCAGGCCCGCCCGTGGCTCAGGATGTCCACTAAAGAGAAGCTGGTCAGGTGCCCGCCGTTGGTCCCGCCAATCATGATGGCGTAGCCTCCCAAGTCGGTCCCCAAGCCAAGAGCCTCCCGTGCTTCCAAGTCGGTCGGCTCGGCCACAGCCCGCTCCACGTAATTGACGATGAGCCTGACGCCTACGGCTGCCACCTCCGCCGCCTTCCCGTAAAAGTCCCGCCCCACCGCGCCGTACAACACTTCAATCAGATGGGCGATGCCGTCCAGGGCCCCGTCAGCAGTGAAGCCCGGCGGCATAGAGGTGGTGACGTCGTATTGGAAAACGGCTCTAGGAGGGACAATGGCCTCGTCCACAATGAGCTTTTTCTGGCCTGTCTCGAGGTCGGTGACGTTGGAGTACTTGGTCAGGTGAGCACCGGAACTCGCTGCGGTCTGCACGGCCACCACCGGGATGAGCTCCTTCCCACCGGCCGCCAGGGCATTGTCCTGAGCGCGCCGAAGGGCAGCGGTGACCAGGGCTGTGCCAAAGTAGCGGTCAACAGGACCGCCCAGAGTAGCCAGAACGCCGGCCGCTTTGGCGGCGTCAATGGTGCTGCCCCCCCCGATGACGACGATGACCTCCGGCTTCAGCTCACCCACCTGCTCGCCCAGGCGGGAGACGTCCTCGCGAGGAGCATTGGGTGCAGCTCCAACCAACTCCCCCAATACCGTCACCCCGGCCGAGCGCAGCGAGCCCTTTACCCGATCAACCACCTCCCCGATACCGGTATGGGTGCCGTGGACCACTGCTGCACTCTTACCCAGCGGAGAAGCCATCTCGCCCGTCTTGGTCAATACCTCCGCCCCAAAAGCATAGCGGTCTCCCTTGAATTCCCACAACAATTGTCTCGCTTTGTCGAAATCAGACATTCCTCCCTCCCAATCCAAACTGCCGAAACGTCACTTTTTCGCCGCTATTGCCCGTCTCGCGCCGGCGACGATGTCGGTCACGCCCAGGCCATAGCGTTCGAGCAGAGCCTCATAGGGACCGGTCTCGGCGAAAGTGTCCGCGATGCCCACTCGCCAGACGGGCACCGGGCAGCGGCTGCCGAGAACCTCAGCCACCGCCCCGCCCAGACCGCCGATGACGCTGTGCTCCTCAGCGGTGACAATGGCCCCGGTCTCCCGAGCCGCCTGCACAATCAACTCTTCGTCAATGGGCTTCAGGGTATGAATTTCTATCACCCTGGCCTCAATACCTTCCCGCTTCAGCCTCTCGGCCGCTTCCAGGCAACGTCCTACCATAATGCCCGTGCCTACCAGGGTGACGTCACCGCCTTCCCGCAGGGTCACTCCCTGACCGATGTGCACTTCGTGGCGCTCGTCAAAGATGACGGGCACCTCGGCCCGGCTCACACGCAGGTAGACGGGGCCGTCGTATTCTGCCACGGCGGGCACAGCCTTCTTCACCTCCACGGCATCGGCCGCCACCACCACTGTCATGTTGGGCAGGCTTCTTACCACGGCCAAATCGCAGATGGCGTGATGGGTTGGGCCATCCAAGGCGTCTGAAAGGCCGGCGTAGCCGGCAGCCAGCTTGACGTTCGTCCTGGCATAGGCCACACAAGTCCGAACCTGCTCGGCAGCCCGCAGGGCGACGAGGAAAGCAAAGGTGTTGGCGAAAGGGATCTTCCCCGCCAGGGCCAGCCCCACAGCAACGTCAACCATGTTGGCCTCGGCCACCCCCACGTTGAAAAAGCGATCAGGATATTTCTCACGGAACATCCAGGTCTGAGTGGAAGCTGAGACATCGGCGTCCAGCACCACCACGTCTGGGTTCGCAGCCCCTAGCTCGGCGAGGGCTTCGCCATACGCCTTCCTCATTGACCTCAGTTCAGCCATTCACTCCCTCCCGCAGCTCTGCCACAGCGATCTTGTATTCTTCCTCGCCGGGCGCTCTGCCATGCCAGGTGGACTTGTTTTCCATGAAGGAGACCCCCTTACCTTTGACGGTGTGAGCGATGATCACGGTAGGGCGGGCATGGACGTGGGTCGCTTCATCCAACGCCTCCAGAATCCGGCGCATGTTATGGCCGTCAATCTCGATGGTGTGCCACCCGAAGGATTCCCACTTGGCCTTGACCGGCTCCAGCGGCATGATCTCGTGCACGGGGCCATCAAGCTGAACGTCGTTGTAGTCCAAGATGGCCGTCAGGTTGTCCAGGCCGTACTTGGCGGCCATCATAGCGGCCTCCCATATTATCCCGGCCTGGATTTCACCGTCACCGAGGAGGACATAAGTGCGATAGGCGGCCCCATCCAGACGGGCGGCCAGGGCAAGACCCACCCCCACGGCCAGGCCGTGGCCCAGAGCCCCGGCCGTCATCTCCACCCCCTCGGTCTTCAGCCTGTCCGGGTGTCCCTGCAACTTGCTGTCCAGGCGACGGAGGGTGGCCAGGCGTTCCGAGTCAAAGAAACCTCGCTCGCACAGGGCCGCGTAGAGAAGAGGAGCAGCGTGGCCTTTGGAGAGGATGAAACGATCCCGCTCCGGCCAATCGGGTCGCGTCGGATCGAGGCGCAGGTGGTGGAAATAGAGCGCAGCGACAATGTCGGCGGCCGACAGCGAGCCACCGGGGTGGCCTGAGCGAGCCCCATATATCATCTCTATCACCCGGATGCGCAGGTTCCGCGCCCGGTCGGTCAGGTCTCTGACCAGGTCCTCAGAGTGAAAGCCCATGACAATCTCCTCCGGCCGCCAGAGCAAGGCCGTCGTTTCAATCCACAGGTTGCAAAACCACCTTCAAACCTTTTTTCTCCTCAAATATCTGGAAGGCCTCCCGCCACCGGGTCAGGGGCAAAACGTGGGTCACCAGGGATTTGGTGTCAACCTTGCCCTGCCCCAGCAGAGTCAATCCCCTCCTCCAGGCAGTCCACTTTTGGCCCAGGGAGCCCGTCACCTTCAGTTCCTTGTAGGCGATAAGGCCAAAGTCCAGCTCGAAGGGACCACTGAACAACCCTACCTGGATGTACTGACCGCCGCGACGGGTGACGTCCAGACCCAGGCGGGCTGCCGCCGGGGCGCCCGAACACTCCACAAAGACGTCGGCGCCCTGCAAGTCCGTCACCTCTTCCACCAGCTTCGACACATCCTGGGCTTCCACGTTGACCGTCACATCAGCCCCAAGGCAGCGCGCCATCTCCAGCCTGTCTCCATCCTGTGAGGTGCCGCACACGATGGCGTAGCCTCCCTCAGCCTTGACCAATTGCAGGCAGAGCAGGCCGATGGACCCCGGCCCGGTAATCACCACCACGTCACCGGCCGAGATGCAGGTCAATTCGAGGAGAGCGTGGACGCAGCAAGCCAGGGGTTCGCTGAGGGCGCCGGCGACAAAGTCCACGTTGTCCGGGAGCAGGTGCACCCGCTCCTCGCCCACGAGACAATAGCGGGCGAAACAGCCATCGAAGAAGTAACCGATGAGCTTTTTGTGAGGGCAGATGTTATAGCTTCCCGTGCGGCATTGGAGACATTCACCGCAGACGTAAGCCGCCGTCTCGCAGGTGACTCTGTCACCCACCTGCAGGCCCTGGACTCCCTCCCCCAACTCGGCGATCACCCCGGCGAACTCGTGGCCCATGATGACCGGAGGGCGGACGGGGAGCTTGATGTCACCGTGATAGATGTGGATGTCTGAGCCACAGACCCCGGCCGCTTTTACCTCAACCTTGACCTGGTGAGGTCCCGGCCTGGGCTCCTCTACCTCTCTGAGTTCGACGTTCCCCTCCCCGGGTGCATATTTGACCACTGCTTTCAAACTTTTGCCCCCTCCCCCGGCCAGGGCACCTCTATTATCACCGGGCCGTCAGCCTGCAACGCCTTCTCTATGGCCACCCGCAGCTCGTTCGGATCCCCGACCCTGACCCCACAAGCCCCAAAGGATTCGGCGAATTTGACAAAGTCTGGATTGAGCAAATCCACCTCACTGCACCGGCCAAAGTGTTCCATCTGTTGGAACCTGATGTTGGCGTAGCAATCGTCGTTGAAAAGGATCACGGGGACGTTTATCCTGTATTTGACCGCAGTGGCCAATTCTTGACAGGTGTACATGAACGCCCCATCTCCGCACACGGCCACCACCGGTCGCTCTGG
This sequence comes from Anaerolineae bacterium, assembly GCA_029933115.1. GTDB lineage: Bacteria > Chloroflexota > Anaerolineae > E26-bin7 > E26-bin7 > E26-bin7. The sequence continues at coordinate 5,358 of JAOZOT010000064.1, forward strand.
GCAGGCCACCTTGGCCCCAATGGCGGCGGGAAAACTGAAACCTATCGTGCCATAGCCCCACGGAAAAAGAAACGTCCGGGGCTCGTAAACGGGGAAGAGGGGCAAGGTCTCGACCCAGAACATGGTCATGTCGGCGCAGACGATGGTCTCCCTGGGCAAAACGGCCCTGATCCCTTCCATCACCGGCCACTCTTTATCCAACCTTAGCCTCAGCTCTTGCCGCATACGTTTTTTCAACTCTTGCATCTCTGCCAGGCGGCGAGGCCGAGGTGTGACCTCCTTTGAGTCCAGGGATTGCAGTATCTGCTGAAGGGTCTTTTTGGCGTCACCGACCAGGCCCACTTCCACCGGGTAGTTCTTGCCGATTTCCCCTCCGTCTATGTCTATCTGGACGAGTCGCTTCGGGAAAGGCAGGGTCCAATCTGCGGTGAAAGCCGCCGTGAACCTCGTTCCGACGGCCAGCATCACGTCGGCCTTCTGGACGACCTCTAAGAAATCCACCCGCGGACTCCAGACGGGGCCGAAGGCAAGGGGGTGGTCTTCGGGAATCGCCCCTTTGCCCATGCCGCTGGTCAATACCGGCGCCTGGAACAATTCGGCCAGGCGAAGCAGCTCAGGGCTCGCCCCCGAACTGATGACCCCTCCCCCGGCGTAGATCAGCAACTGCCGGGCCTCCATGAGGCAGCGGACCGCCTCTTCGACTGCGGCCGGGCTGCTTCCCTCCCTTTCACATTCCTCCTCCCCCACGATTTCGACCTCATCAACGGCGGCCAGAACGTCCTCGGGGATTTCCAGGTGCACCGGTCTGGGCCTTTGAGTCCTCATCAGCTTGACGGCGCTGTGGATGGCTTCGGGAATGCGAGAGACCGCAGTGAGTCGCCGGCTCTGGGCGGTGATGGATTCAAAGACCCCCAGTTGATCTTCCAGTTCGTGTAGAATGCCCTTTCCCTTGCCGATGTACCTGGAGTCAATCTGGCTGGTGATGGACAGCACCGGCGAAGAGTCGCTGTAGGCCTGAGCGATGGCGGTGAAGGCGTTGGTGAGCCCCGGGCCCGTCACGGTCAGACACACCCCGATGCGCCCGCCGGCGCGAGCGTACCCGTCGGCCATGAAGGCCGCTCCCTGCTCGTGGCGGGTCAGGATGTGGCGGACGCCCGGGCAGTCCAGCAGGGCATCGTAGATGTGCAGATTGTGGGCTCCAGGGATGCCAAAGACCACGTTCAGGCCCTCGGCCTCCAGAGAGCGCACCACCGCCTGTCCGCCGCTCATTCTGGCCAAGACTTCACCCCCTGCCGGGCTTTTTCCAGTTCATCGGCCACCCACCCGATCCCTAACTCGTGCAACTTTTCCCGCGTCGGCGTCCCGGCCCGCGCGTCCCAGCCCATCATCTGATAATAAGTCGCTACAGCCTGTTGCATCTCCTCCCTGCCGACGGCCACCCCCTCAAGAGGTCCAGCAGTGAGTGGATAAGAGAACCGTGAAGGCAGGTGGTCGTCCTCCAGGCCCAGCCCTTCCCTCACGTTAAAAGCGCGGGCCATAGTGGTGCCTCGCTCTCCGACCTTCATCAACTCCCAGACAGTAGTGTTCCAGCCGGTTACACCGTTGACAATGTCCACCACCTGGGCAAAGCTGTAGGGCACAAAGATGCACATCACCAGGGAGTTTTTGAGGCTGTTCCAATGTTGGAGGTAGAGGAACAAGCGCACCTTAGCCGGGCCGAGATCGTCCATGGGCACAGGCTCCAACAGCCCCAGGGCTCTGGCTTCTTGCAAAGGCGGACCATCTTTCACGTATTCGGTGTCGTGCATTGACTGGAGGTGGTCGGCTCCGGTGGGAGAGACGGCGTATCCCAGCCCCATCCCCTGCTTCAGGCGGGGCTCGTGCATGGGCAACTCCTGCCCCTTGACGTGCATGGCGCACTCGGCGGCCCCCTGGCCGATCTCCTCGGCGGCCCGCCTGACCCCTTCGGCCAAAAGGTTCCCAAAGCCCTCCCGGCGAGCGATCATACCGATCAGCTTCAGCATGACCTCCGCGTCACCAAAGGTCAGTTGGAGTCCGTCGGTGTCCCCGACGGTGAGAAAGCCCCGCTCGAAACATTCCATAGCGAAGGCGATGGAAACGCCCGTGGAGATGGTGTCCAAACCATAAGCAGCGCAAAGTTCGTTGCCCTTGGCGATGGCTGCCAGGTCACCGATTCCACAGTTGGAGCCCAGGGCAGCTACCGACTCGTACTCCGGGCCGCCGTAGGCCGGGTCAATGGGATAAGGCTCCTCCATTTGCACCGTGCGCTTGCAACGGACGGGGCAGGCGTAGCAGGTGCCCCTATCTACGAGGATGGTATCCCGCATAGTCTGGCCCGATATCTGCTCCGCTGCGGCAAAGACCCCCTGGCGAAAGTTGTGGGTGGGGAGGGCTCCCAGAACCTGGAGGTCCAGCAGGCGTCCCGCAGTGCCGCTGTCGCGCAACCCTCCCATGAGTTCGGTGCAATGCCGGGCAAACCATTGGGCTATAGCCTGTACTTTCTGGCCATCGGCTACGGCCGGCTTTTTGCGTCCCCGCACGGCGATGGCCTTCAGGTTCTTGGAACCCATGACCGCTCCCATGCCTGTGCGTCCGGCGGCGTGCCGCAGGTCGTTCATCACACAGGCGTAACGGACCTTGTGCTCGCCGGCCGGGCCGATGGCGGCGGTGCGGATTTTGTCGTCCCCCAGCTCCCGGCGAATAGCTCGCTGGGTCTGCCCGGTGGTCTGGCCCCACAGGTGGCCGGCCTCCCGGATTTCCACCTCTCCATCGTGGATCCACAGATACACCGGTCTTTCGGCCCGCCCTTCCACGATGAGGGCATCGTACCCCGTCCATTTGAACTCTGCCCCCCAGAAGCCGCCTGCCTCCGATTCCCCGTAGGCGCCGGTCAAAGGCGACCTAGCCCCCACGCTGTTGCGCCCGCTCCCGGCCACAGGTGCCCCGGTGACGACGCCGGTGGCAAAGATGAGCTTGTTTTCAGGACCAAGGGGGTCTGTGCCCGGCCCGAGTTCTTTCAAAAGATAATAGGCAATGAGTCCTCTACCTCCCAGGTACGTCCGGTAGAAATTATCGTCGGGCCGTTCTACAGAGACCGAGCTCTTGGAAAGATCTACCCTGAGGATCTGGCCATTGTAGCCATAGGCCATCCTTCACCTCCTGGTATAATCGGGAGGAGCCAGCGTTGTGCTGGCTCCTCCCAAGATGTGTGACGGGGCTATTCGTAGACCTTGAAGGCCCGGTCCACCACCGACTGGGGCACGGTGATGCCCATCTTCTTCGCCGCCTCGAGGTTGACGTACACGTTGAATTCGGTAGGCTTCACCGGCGTGATCGTCCCAGGATCCTCCCCCTGCAAAATGCGGGCCGCTACCTCCCCCGCCAGCAACCCATCCGAGTACGGATCACTGGCCAACGACGCTACCGCCCCACGCTCCACCGAGTCAGGATCCATCGGAAACACCGGTATCTTGTTGTCCTCACCAACCTTGATCACCGCCTCCAGCGCAGATACTACCGTGTTGTCCTGCGGAATCACTATGACATCCACCTTCCCTACCAGCGACTCCGCCGCCGTCTTCACGTCTGCACTGGAGGTCACCGTCGCCTCGTGCCACTCGTACCCCTTCTCCTCGGCAATGGCCTTGCTCTTCCCTACCTCCACTACCGAGTTCGTCTCCGAAGGATTGTAGATCACCCCTACACTCTTCATCTCCGGCATAATCTCGGCGTACAACTCGAACAGATCCTCTACCGGCGTGGGACCCCACTCCCCCGTCACGTTGGTGCCCGACGGCTCATCCACACTCTCCACCAGCCCCGCCGACACCGGATCCGATATCCCAAAGAACAGTATCGGTATGTCCGTCCCTTCCGCCGCCTTCACCACCGCTTGCGCACACGGCGTGGTGTGCCCGATGATCAGGTCCATCTTGTCGGCCACAAACTTCTCGGCAATGTTGTGCGCATTGCTCACCTCACCCTGCGCATTCTGAACCTCGAAGACCAGGTTCTCTCCCTCCACAAACCCGGCCTTCGCCAGCCCGTCCACCAACCCCTTCTGCCCAAGCTCCAGAGACGGATGGGACACGATCACCGAGTAGCCAACTTTGTAGGTCTTTCCCGGTTCTGGGCCGGCTGCCGCCTCTGCCCCGTAGACCTTGAAGGCCCGGTCCACCACCGACTGGGGCACGGTGATGCCCATCTTCTTCGCCGCCTCGAGGTTGACGTACACGTTGAATTCGGTAGGCTTCACCGGCGTGATCGTCCCAGGATCCTCCCCCTGCAAAATGCGGGCCGCTACCTCCCCCGCCAGCAACCCATCCGAGTACGGATCACTGGCCAACGACGCTACCGCCCCACGCTCCACCGAGTCAGGATCCATCGGAAACACCGGTATCTTGTTGTCCTCACCAACCTTGATCACCGCCTCCAGCGCAGATACTACCGTGTTGTCCTGCGGAATCACTATGACATCCACCTTCCCTACCAGCGACTCCGCCGCCGTCTTCACGTCTGCACTGGAGGTCACCGTCGCCTCGTGCCACTCGTACCCCTTCTCCTCGGCAATGGCCTTGCTCTTCCCTACCTCCACTACCGAGTTCGTCTCCGAAGGATTGTAGATCACCCCTACACTCTTCATCTCCGGCATAATCTCGGCGTACAACTCGAACAGATCCTCTACCGGCGTGGGACCCCACTCCCCCGTCACGTTGGTGCCCGACGGCTCATCCACACTCTCCACCAGCCCCGCCGACACCGGATCCGATATCCCAAAGAACAGTATCGGTATGTCCGTCCCTTCCGCCGCCTTCACCACCGCTTGCGCACACGGCGTGGTGTGCCCGATGATCAGGTCCATCTTGTCGGCCACAAACTTCTCGGCAATGTTGTGCGCATTGCTCACCTCACCCTGCGCATTCTGAACCTCGAAGACCAGGTTCTCTCCCTCCACAAACCCGGCCTTCGCCAGCCCGTCCACCAACCCCTTCTGCCCAAGCTCCAGAGACGGATGGGACACGATCACCGAGTAGCCAACTTTGTACACTTTGGGCGCCTCAGTAGGCGTTGGAGCCTCGGTGGGCGTAGGAGGAGCCTCGGTTGGCGCTTCGGTGGGAGGCACGGCAGTGGGGGTTGGAGCCGGGGCTTGAGTTGGAGTTGGAGTTGGCCCACAACCGACCACCAGTGAACTGACAACCAGCACGGCGATCACTACGCCTGCCAATTTGCTCTTCATGACTATCCTCCTTATCAAGTTTCTGTCATCAGGCTGTCCGCCTGGACAATGCGGTGACCAGGTAGAGAGGGAGCCGGCCTCTCGGCCTCCGGCCTCGGTGGAGCGTGCACGGCTCCATCCGAGCGCCGGAGGGCCCGATGCCACCGTGGCAAATTCCCGGCTTCTTCAGCGGCTCAATCCACCTCCTTCCCCCAAGATCACACAGAAAGAAGCATCCGATCTACAGCGAATTCTTGCTCACACACTTTATGGAACTTTTCGGTCAAGTCACCAACTTCAAGACACCGTTTCTCCTCGCCGGAGATGTCCAGGATAATCCGTCCCTCGTGCATCATGATCAGGCGCTCTCCCCAGCGGATGGCCTCTTTCATATTGTGAGTCACCATCAAAGTAGTCAGGCGCTCTTTGGTGACGAGGTCATTGGTGAGTTGCATGACCTGCTCGGCCGTTTTCGGATCGAGGGAAGCGATGTGCTCGTCCAACAGGAGCAACTTTGGTTTGGCCAGGGTGGCCATCAAAAGGGCCAAAGCCTGCCTCTGCCCCCCGGACAAAGTCCCCACCCGGGTTGATAAGCGGTCCTCCAGGCCGAGTTCGAGCCTGCGGAGAATCTCTTTGAAATAGGCCCTGTTCCTGGAGTTGACGGCAATGCGCAGGCCGCGCCTCCGGCCACGCAGGGCCGCCATGGCCAGGTTCTCCTCAATAGTCATCACCGCACAAACGCTCGCTCCAGGGTCCTGAGCTATCCGCCCCATGTACTTGGCCCTTTGGTGCGGAGGGGTTCTGGTAATATCTTTCCCCATTAATTCGATGCTACCGCTATCAATGGAACAGAACCCCATAATCGCCTTCAGGAGCGTCGTCTTGCCGGCTCCGTTGCTGCCGATGATGGTGATAAAGTCTCCTTCTTTGACAGTGAGGCTGACGTTTGACAAGGCGGTGACCTCATCCGGGGTATTTTTCAAAAAGACCTTGGTCACGTTCTTGAGCTTGAGCATCTCATGCCCCTCCCCTGGTGAGCTGAGTCCTCCACTTGGGCACCGACAGAGCCAGGAGAAGCAAAACGGCGGTGATGAGCTTTAGATCCGTAGGTCTGAGCCCCACCCGTAAGGCCAGGGCCACCAGCAGCCGGTAGATGAGCATCCCCACAATGGAAGCCACAATCCACCACCCCACAGTCCTGTCTCCAAAGATGCTCTCTCCGATCAGGACGGCGGCGGCTCCGGCCACCAGCACACCGATACCCATCCCTACGTCGGCGAAGCCGTGATTCTGGGCCACCAGCGCCCCAGAGAGGGCGATGAGGCCGTTGGAGATGCCCACGCCGATGATCTTTGTGTTGTCCGTGTTCACGCCCAGGCTCCTGATCATGGCCTCGTTTTCTCCTGTCGCCCGTACCGCCAGGCCGAGGTCGGTGCGCAGAAACCAATAGAACAGCAGAGAAACCACGACCAGAAGGACGGCGAGAAATAAAATAGTGGCCAGGGACTTTTCCAACAAAATCAGGGGATGCCCCAGGGCTACTTCGAGGGGAGACAGAACCACTTCAAAGATGGTATCAACGTTGAGGAGAGGGATATTGGACCTGCCCATGATTCTCAGCATAATGGAGTAATTGGCCGTCATGGTTATGATGCCGGCTATGATGGGGTTTATCTTCAACTTGGTATGAATGAGGGCGGTGATCACCCCGGCCATTACGCCGGCCAACACGGCCACGCCGATGGCCACGAAGGGGCTGAGGCCCGCCACCAGCAGCGTGGCCACCACCGCTCCCCCCAGGGGATAGCTACCCTCGGCCGTCAAATCGGGGAAACGGAAGAAACGGAAGGTCATCAACACCCCAAAGGCCAGGAAAGCGAACAGGAACCCCTGCTCGAACATATTGACCACTACTACGCGAAGCTGTACCAGATCCACTTTTGCCTGCGCTCCTCCAATATCTTCAGGACCAGGGCCAAAGTGCGACGCACTTGCTGTCATCAGCTCTGACAGCGTGTCTGAAAAATGCCCGTAGTGGCGACTTGAGTCGCTAACGACCGGTGCTCTG
>JAOZOT010000454.1 GCA_029933115.1 Anaerolineae bacterium
AAGTAGCGGAGATTGATGCAGCGATTCGGGCAGCGCGTTCAGATTAAGGGATACTTTGGTGATTTCCCTTTTTTTGCCTTCTGTGGTATAATAGTAAGTGGAAGTAGCCCTGTCATAGAAGCCGGGTTTCTCCAGAAGCCCGGCTTCAGTATTACTCAGAAAAAAGGAGAAACAACTGTGAAAATCCGATTAATAGAGCCCAAGCCACCTGGCATCAATGTCTTCGACAGTTCGCCGCTGCCACGGCTGGGGCTTCCTCTCATTGGCACCCTGCTACACCAGCGGGGGCACGATGTGCGCATCTACGTCGAGATGCTGGCTCCCATTGATTGGACCGATGTGGGCCAAGCCGACTTGCTCGGCCTGTCGGCCACCACCTCCACCATCCCTGCCGCCTATGCCATCGCTGAGCGCGCCCGTCAGCTTGGGCTCCTCACCGTCATCGGTGGCCCCCACGTCACCTTCCTTCCTGACGAGGCCCTGAATCACTGCGACTTTGTCGTGCGAGGCGAGGGGCAAGAGACTATGCTGGAACTGATGGAGGCGCTAGAAGGGAGCCGCTCCCTGCGTGACATCGCCGGCCTATCCTTCTGCGACCAGAGCGGGGAAGTGGTCCACAATCCAAACCGTCCGCTGTGCAGCGAAGAAGCTTACGCGGCCCTCCCCTGGCCGGATTTCGACCTCATCGTCGGTCAGGAGAAAATGCCCGTAACGCCGATCATGGCCCAGTGGGGATGCCCCTTCAACTGCGATTTCTGCAGCGTCATCCGCATGTTTGGCCGCCGGGTGCGGGCCCGGGCGGTAGAAGACGTCCTGGCCGAACTGGAAGCCCGCCGACCGGAGACCGTTTTCTTTTACGACGACAACTTTGTTGTGGACAAAAAGTGGACCAAACGACTCCTGCGGGGCATGATAGAGCGGGGGTTGACGCCTCTATGGTCAGCTCAGATGCGAGCCGAAGCTATCTACGCCGACAAGAGGACCGGCGAACTGGATCACGAGCTTTTGAGGTTGATGCGCGACGCCGGTTGCACTATGGTCTACTGCGGGTTCGAGTCGGTCAACGAAGCGACTTTGCAGGCCTACAACAAGCGGCAGACAGTGCGGGATATTCAAGACAGTATCCGCGCCTTTCACGCCTACGACATCAAAGTCCACGGCATGTTCGTGTTGGGGTCCGATGAGGACGACGTGGCGACCATCCGCCACACAGCCGATTTCGCCTTGGAGAACGGCATTGACACCGTCCAGTTCCTCATCTTGACGCCCTGCCCCGGCACCCCCTTCTACGAGCGGATGGTGGAGGCCGGACGTGTGCTTTCCTTTGACTGGTCTCTCTACGACGGCTTCCACGTGCTGGTTCGGCCGGCCAAGATGAGCCCTTACGAATTACAGGTGGAGACCTATCGGGCTATGGCCCGTTTCTACTCCCCCCAGCAGATCGCTAAACTGGCCGTCGGCGGCGTGATTCGGAACGTGCCCTTCCTGATAGGGCTTCTGTGGCGTGAGTGGCGCCTCAGTGTGCAATTGCCGCGCCTCGCCTTCCTCTCGATACTCCCGAGCAAGCGAGCGGAGGTTATCAACATCTTGCACCGCACCCTCAGCCAGCGGAACTGGGAGCTTTTGCAGCGCAAGTTCATGGTGCCTCTCCTCCGCCAATATGGTCACCATCAAATCGTCCGCTGGACCCGACAGGCGCGCTCTCAGGCCTATGTGGCCTGGCTCAAGCACCTCTCGGCTTTTGGTGACTTGAAGGGAGCCGCCGTAGCCAGCTAATTTCCGCAGGATTGCCCTCCACCTGGGCACCGGCGTTTTTGCTCGTAGTGACGGCTTCAGTCGTTCAAGGATGACGCAAAGCGACTGAAGTCGCCACCACGAACCACCACAAAAGCCCGCGTCACCCTCGCTGCAGGAAGGACCCATGTCGAGTGCTCCGATTCTCGCCATCACTATGGGCGACGCTGCCGGCGTTGGCCCCGAGATTGTGGCTCGTGCCCTGACCCAGGAGGACGTTCTCCGCCGGTGCCGTCCGTTGGTCATCGGGGCTGTGGACATTCTGAGCCGTGCCGGCCAATTGGTGGACAGCCCCCTGACTTGGCAGAGGGTATCCGCCCCGGCCGAGGCCCGCTTTCAGCCGGGCACGGTTGACGTGCTCGACCTTGGCAATCTGACCTGGGAAAAAGTCACTCCCGGTGCGGTCTGCCCCGCCGCCGGCAAAGCTGCCGCCGAGTACGTCCTCAAGGCCGGAGAGTTGGCTCTGGCCGGGGAAGTCGAGGCCGTGGTCACTGCTCCTCTGAGCAAAGAGGCCATGCGTCAGGGTGGCTACCACTATCTGGGCCACACCGAGATTCTGGCCGAGTTGACGGGCACACCGCGCTGTACCACCATGCTGGTCAGCGGCGAGCTACGGGTGGTGCACGTCACCCGCCACGTGCCCCTGAGCCAGGTAGCCCAGCTAATCACCCGGGAGCGAGTGCTGTCCACCATTGCCCTCACTGCCGAGAGCCTGCGGGCTCTGGGCCTGGCTCGACCACGCCTGGCAGTGGCCGGGCTGAACCCCCACAACGGAGAGGGCGGTCTCCTCGGTCGCGAAGAGATCGAAATCATCGGCCCGGCCGTGGCAGCAGCTCGGGCCCAAGGCATTGACGCCCAAGGCCCCTTCGCGCCTGACTCCATCTTCTGGCGAGCTCTGCGGGGCGAATTCGACGTGGTGGTGGCCATGTACCACGACCAGGGCCACATCGCCATCAAGGTACACGGCTTCGAGCGCAGCGTGACCGTCACCCTGGGGCTGCCCATCGTCCGCACCTCGGTAGACCACGGCACGGCCTTTGACATCGCCTGGCGCGGCCAGGCTGACCCCCAGAGCATGATAGAAGCCCTGCGCTTGGCGGCTCAGATGGCCCGCGGGAGGGGAGAAGACAAGGAGACGCAGAAGCCTGGCCCCCGAGCTAAAGCTCAGGGCTGAGCAACTCAAGCCCGCTGATGAGCCTTAAGAAATTATCCGGGTAACGAAGTGCTTTCGGCGGAAGCCCGACGCTAAAGCCGTCGGGCTGAAAGGGCAAAGCCCTGCGGGCTGTTTTCAGGTCCAGACAAGGCACATCCCAGCCCCGCAGGGGCTTGGCTCTCTCACAGCGTGTCTGAAAAATGCTCGTAGTGGCGACCATGGTATGAAGCCCCCGTCGCAGGCGGGGGTGAGATCACAGCTATGCCGGGTTACCGGGTGCGAGTAGAAGCGTGGGCCGGCTATCACCGACCCCCCGCTTCGCAGGGGGCTTGAAATCAACAGACCATGGTATGAAGCCCCCGTCGCAGGCGGGGGTGAGATCACGGCTATGCC
>JAOZOT010000455.1 GCA_029933115.1 Anaerolineae bacterium
CTGCTTCGTGGACTTCTGGCATTGGCCTACCTCCTGTGATTTTTACCTAAAGCTGTTACGTAATTGCGTGCTGCGTAATTGCACCACCTCCCAGCACACCCGCACGCAGATGCCGCACACTTCGTCCTCCAGGCCCAGGGACTCCAGCCGGCGGCGGCATCTCTCCCGGTAGCCCTCCTCCGGGCGCAAGATGGGGCACACTTCCAGACAGGCGTTGCAATCGCCGCAACCGGGCAGGTGCTTACCGTCCGAGGGGAGCGGCCGGGGGATAAAGATGGTAGCAAAGCGCAGCGCGGGGCCGGCCTCGGGTGTCACCACCAAACCGTGCTTACCCCGCCAGCCTACCCCCGCCGCCTCGGCGAAGGCGCGATGCGAGACGCAGACCGGAAAGTAGTCGTTAACGTGGCTCACCTGCCCCACCCAGCCCTCGAGGGTGGCCTGCTCAGCCACACCGCCGAACCGCTCGGCCAACCGGGTGGCTATCCCGTTGAGCTGCCGATTCAGTTCCATGTAAGCGCGAGCGTACTCGTTCCAGCGGCCGTCTTCCGGGGGCTTGCTCACCCAGCCGGCGGGGATGGCCCTAATCTCCGGTTCGTGGTAGAGCAGCCCAACGGAAACGGCAGTGATGTCGGACCACGACCCTTCGGCTGTGCTCAGGGCAAGGCCCAGCCCGCCCAGCTTGCGCCGGAGATACGCTGACTGCACCGGCAGCAGCCTCACGTCCCCAACGGGGATGAAGCCGATCACCCCTTGCCGCCCCGCCTGTTCGCACAGCGAACGGAACTCCTTCTCAATCTCTCTCTTCAACATCTCTCCCTCTCACCCATTTGCTCGCTCTTTGCCAAAGCGAGGAAATCATGCTAAAATCATGCTACAGTAAGACTGGAAGACTGGAGGTGGACGATGTCTGTCCGTGAAGCAACGCTGGAAGAAACAATCTCCCTGTCGCGCCAATTGTCCCCTGCTGAGCGGCTGCGCCTGATCAGCATCCTGTCGGATGAGTTGAGCCGGGAAGTGGAAACTGAAGCCCCCCCCGAACCGACTGTCGAGGATGAAGAGGCGCAGATGCTGGCCGAGTTGCGGGCGGCCGGACTGCTGATGGACCCCACACCGGAGATGCTGGCCCACGCAGCGGCCTGGGACGCCCTACCGGAGTCAGAGAAGCAAGAAGCGATAGAGGCCCTGAGAAGCTTGAAACTCGAACCTCCTCTCTCAGAGATTGTCATCCGTGCACGGGAATTCCGCCCGGGATGGGAATGGATAGTTGAGCCATGAAAAGCTATTATTACCTTGATACCAGTGCGCAGGTGAAATACTATGTCTCCGAGCCGGGCACAGCCTGGATACGTCAACTGGTAGACGCGGTAAACCCTGACACAGGACAGCGCGTCAACCAGTTGTTCACTGCCGCCATCACAGTGGCTGAGGCAGCAGCCGCTTTTGCGGTCATTGCTCGCACAGGCCGTATCAGTAAACGCATCCGTGACCGGACATTTGACCGATATATGAAGACCATCAGTGTCTACTTTCACCTTCTTCCGGTTACTGCCGATCTGATCACCATGGCCGCTCACTTGACACAACGTCACCCGCTGAAAGGCTACGACGCTGTACAGGTGGCAGCCGCATTGCGCCTCCAACAAACGCTGGGACCGGACAGGAAGCTGGTCTTTGTCTCCGGCGACGGGACGGTGGTCACAGCCGCGCAGTCCGAAGGTCTGACAGTGGATAATCCTTTCTGGCACGTTGAGGAAAGCGAATAGACTCCCCGACTCGCCTATCCGCCGATTCGCTTATACCCCACTAAACGCCGAAAACCCGCCATCCACCGGGACCACCACGCCGTGGACGAAAGCTGCTCCAGGCGAGAGCAACCACAGCACCGTGCCGATCAGGTCTTCGGGGTCACCGAAACGCCCCATCGGAGTGTGGTCAATGATGGTCTTCCCTCTTGGAGTGAGTTCGCCGGTAGCCTCGTCGGTCAGCAGAAAACGATTCTGCGCGGTCAGGAAGAAGCCGGGGGCGATGGCGTTGACCCGGATTTTAGTTGAGTAGTTCTGCGACATGTGCACTGCCAACCACTGAGTGAAATTGCTGACGGCCGCCTTGGCCGCCGAGTAGGCCGGGATTTTAGTCAGCGGCCGGAAGGCGTTCATGGAGGAGATGTTGAGAATCACCCCCTCGCCCTGCTCAGCGAGGACCCGGCCAAAGACCTGGCTGGGCAACAGGGTGCCGATAAAGTTCAAGTTGAACACCCATTGCACCGCATCCGAGGGCAAATCGAAGAAAGACAGGTCTGGGCCGGTAGTGGCCTGTTTCTTGTTGCCTCCTGCCCCATTGATGAGGATGTCCACCTGACCGAACCGCTCCAGCACCGTTTTGCAAGCGGCCTCCACGCTGGCTTTGTCCAACACATCGCATTTCACAGCAATAGCCTCGCCACCAGCAGCCACGACATCGTCTGCCACCTTTTGAGCTGCCTCTGGGATCAGGTCCAGCACCGCCACTTTCACCCCCACACGGCCCAATGCCCGGCTCATCGCTCCGCAGAGGACACCGCCCCCACCGGTGACGACGGCCACTTTCCCCGACAAGTTGAAAAGGCTCTCCAGATATTTGTTGGTCATTTTGCCTCCTCACATGTGGTGCGTGTTGCGTGCGCGAACGGCGCCAGGTGCCTGGCGAAGTGACGCTCCAGCACAGCGTAGTACGTCTCTTCATTGATTTGCAGCGCGCCTAGCAATTGGCCACGGAAGCGGTAGCCCCCAGATTCATCTTTAGCTGTCAGCACCGAACCAAAAGTCACATGCAGCACTTGCCGCCCGTCAAACAGGTCCAGTACCCCGGCCAGCTCCGAGTCCGCCAACTGGTCGGGAGCAGGCACCTTGGCCGGATCGGCGGACACGTGATAGGTAGCCTTGTCTTCCCCGTAACGTTCACGGGCGAAGATCAGAATTTCGCGGAAGAGGGGCGGGTCAATGCCGGCGATGGCCCGCAGGGCCTCCAGGTAGCTCGTGCCGGCCGTCTTGAGATGTACCAAGTCGCCCGCGTGTCTGGCGATGATGGAGTAGATGCTGAACTTGTCCGAGCCCGAATGAAGGCTCAGCTTATAAGGGCCGAGGTGACGGGCGATGGCCACGTGTTTGACGAACTCGGCCTCGAACTGGGCCAAATCACCGATGTAGTCCACCCCCTTCTCGAACCGCCCGATGTAGCGGGGGGCCAGACTCACCCATTGTACCCCCAGACGCTTGAGTTCGCCGGCCACGAAAAAGTGCTCGTGGGGTGAGGTGGGTGTCTCCGTCTCGTCCACCGATACCTCGAGCTCGAAG
>JAOZOT010000065.1 GCA_029933115.1 Anaerolineae bacterium
GTCGGAAGGCCCCTTCCGAGCCATTGTCACGTTGACTCTTTCCGGACAGTATTGTTAGAGCACATACTACGAGCCCAGGTTGCCTCTGTTTCGCTCCTTCCGCTTTTGGCGCAGGAATTCCAAAACTACCCGATCAATGCGGGCATCTTCCTGTAAACGTTCCTCCAGGTTCTCTATCCCGCCCCACCGGGAGAGGGCTTTTTGGGTGGGCTCGTCATAGATGCCGTGTATCTCCCCCTCATAGTAGCCCAGTTCGTGCAGGATTTCTTGCACCTCACGGGCTATCTCCCCTTCTAAAGGCAACAGGTCCTCTGGCTTGCTTTTGAGGAAGTAGAGTCTGTGCAGACCCAGGAGCCTCTTAAGTTCTTGGATGGGCATAGGATGGTCGTCTACCCGCAGGTCAACATAACGGTCGTTGAAACCGCCATAGCCGCCTTTCTCCCGCACCACCAGGAGGGATGCCGATTGCCGGCCTCTGCTGTCGCCGCCGGCAGCTTGGCCAGCCTCCAAGGCGGCCACCAGCCGGTCAGCCAGGTCTCCCTGGGCCGTCTCAAAAGTGCGAGCCATGGCCTGCACTGTATCTTCGCTCACCAGGATGTTACCCTGGCAGGCATAGTCCTGGCCGACAATGTGACCCGCCCAGTGGAAACATTCTTCTCCCGTGTAGGCAGCAGCCCGTCCCTGTGCATCAACGATGCCTACTTGACGCAGGTGTCGCTCCTCGTCGGCGGCGATCAGCCTGTCCAAGACCTCCTGGGCCGACAGCTCCCCTTCGGCCAAAAGCTTCAAGCCTTCGGGGCCATAGCCGGTGTTGGCGTAGGATTGGGTGGCGATGGCACCCACCCCGGCTCTGGCCCAGGGCACCACTGAGCCCACAGCCAGAAATTTCGATTGCACAGCAACGCCCAGGTCTCCTGTGTCGGGATCGCGTCCAACGATGGAGAAAGTAGCGAGTGGATACTCTTGTTTGGCGATTCTCACGAGACTTCCTCCGAACTTTATCCTTCCTCAACCGGCCGGCAGGTGGCGTGTAGATAACCAAACTCGCCTCGCGAAGGTATGATCTCCAGCACTTCTACTATTTCATAAAGTTTGTCGCCCAGCTTCACCTGGTCACCCTTCTCCGGGCGCTTCTCCATGTTTTGGATGGCGCCAGGGTGTCCTCCCCCCTGTACCACAAAGCTGACTTTGTAGATCATGGCTCTCACCTCCTTGGACACCTGATAGGTTTCGGTGCGGAACCCCGAACGATGGGATGCGTTTGACGAGCGGATTATAAAGCGCGCAACAAGTTGCACCGCTGTGTTTTGTACCGAGTACTAACCGGGCTCCTTGCGGGTCAAGTTGATAAGACGGAGCTTGAAAGACAGGTCGGCGGCAATGTTTCTCATTATGATGAAGCCGATGCTGGTGTCCTCCTCGCACAAAGAAATAAAGTCTGCTCTCTTGGCCACCCACAGTTTGGTGCCATCGGTGATGCAGCGGGCGGAAGCTGAGCGGGGTCCCTCGTCCAGTAGAGCCATCTCGCCGAAGATTTGACCCTTTCCCAAAGTGACGATGCTTCTCTCCGTACCTGGCTCTGGAACGCTAAGAGTGATTTCCACAAGTCCGTCTTGGATGAGATATAGCTCGGAACCTTTATCGTCTTCCTTGAAGATAATGTCATTCGTATTACACGTTTGTTCCCGCCATAACCTGGCTACCTTTTCTAGTTGGCCTTCCGATAGGCCGTTCAGGATGTCTACCTTTTTTAACAGCGGCACTATAGACATTGATTTGTTCCCCCTTTCTTGTTAGCCGCTCCACACGAAATACTTTGGGACGGCTTCTTGTAGGGCTGCGGGCTTTGCGCAAGCCCGAACTGGAATGCATCTATGCTAGGAGTAGGCTTTTCTCCCTTGCTATCAACTCTATTATACCACTTTTGCCCTCAAAAATCTAGGAGAGCGTTACCCACTTTGAGTGAGATCAGGGCCGAGTTGTCATCCCCTGAAATATGTGGTAAACTACAGATGTCGCCTGAGTGGCGACATCGTCACTTGAGGGATGCCAGATGCGCGTGCTTTTCGTCACTCAACAGATAGATTACGAGCCCCAGGGCATCATGCACCTTTCCAGCGCTCTCAAAGCTGCTGGCCACCAGGTAGCTCTGGCTGTAGCAGCCCACGAGGATCCGGTGGGCGCGGCCAAAAGGTTCAAGCCGGGCATCGTGGGCTACAGTGTCATCACCGGCTCCCAGCGCTATTACCTCCAGTTGAACCGACGCATCAAGCAGGAAGTGGATGTCTTTTCCGTTTTCGGCGGCCCCCACCCCACCTTCTTCCCTGAGATGATCGAGGAGGAAGGTGTGGATGGCATCTGCATTGGTGAAGGCGAAGGGGCCATTGTGGACCTGGCTAATGCCCTTGAGGATGGCGGTTCGGGCAGGCTGCAGAATCCCTCTATCCCCAACTGGCATTTCAAGCTCGACGGCGAGATCATCCGCAACCCGGTACGGCCCTATGTGGACGACCTGGATTCGCTTCCTCTCCCCGACCGTGATCTGGTTTACCATAAGGATCGCATCTATCGGCGCAGCAAGATCAAGCATTTCATTGCCGGTCGGGGCTGTCCCTACAACTGCACCTATTGCTTCAACCATGCCCTCTCTGAGATTTACCGGGGAAGGGGCCGGCGCTTCCGTATGCGCAGTGTGGACAACGTCATCGAAGAGGTGCGTCGGGTGAAGGCCAAATATCCATTAGAGTTTGTCGTCTTTGTTGATGATGTTTTCGTCTTGTCTGAGAACTGGCTGGCCGAGTTCGCCCAGAAATACCCCCAGGAAATTGGCTTGCCCTTCTTCTGCAACACGCGGGCCAACCTGGTCACGGCAGAGCAGGTGCGGCTTCTCAGGGAAGCCGGCTGCTATTCGGTCAGTATGGGCATCGAGACCGCGGACGACCGCCTCCGCAACGAGCTTCTCAAGCGCAAAATGAGCAAGGAGCAGATTCTGCGGGCCGCACGCTTGTTGCGCGAGGGCGGCATCAACTTTACCACGACCAACATGATTGGCTTGCCCACCAGCACCCTGGAGGACGATTTTCAGACGCTGGCGCTCAACATCGAATGTCGTCCGGCTTATGCCCACGCCTTCATCTTCCAGCCTTACCCCAGGACCGAGCTAGGCGAGTTCACCCGCGAGCACGGTTGGATGGTGGGTACCTTCGACGACATTGGCGAGGTGGCCTGGGACACCTCGGTCCTCAACTTCAGCCCGGGGCACAAACGCCAACTGACGAACCTACAACGCTTCTTCGCCCTGGTGGTCGAGTGGCCTTGGCTTCTGCCGCTGGTGCGCCGCCTGATTCGGCTGCCTGCTAACCCTTTTTTCTGGTTGGTCAACAAGCTGTGGAAGGGCTACGCCATCAAAAAGCGCGTCCATCCGGTGCGATTATCATTGCGGGAATACATTGACATTGCGTGGCATTTCATGAGGATAAAGTCTTGATGTATTGCGGCACTGTTGCGCCACAGGAGGAGAAAATCCTATGGAGAAAGTTGCAGACATAGAACAGCTCAATGCCCGCTTGACTCGCTTGGAAGAAGAAGTGTGTGAACTGCGGGAAGCAGTGTCTCGAAAGGCAAAAGAACATCCTCTAATAACTCGCAAGCCCACAGTCTGCGGTGGGGAGCCTGTCATCGTGGGCACGCGCACCCCGGTGCGAGCCATCGTCGAGCACGTGCGCCTGGGCGACTCGCCCGAGGACATCTTGGAGCACCTGCCTTACCTGACGTTGGAAAAGATTCACGCTGCGCTAGAGTACTATCGAGACAACAAGCAAGAGATAGACGCCTATATCGAACTCAATGAAGATGAGGATTTTTGGAAGGCATGGATGAAGAGCTCTTTGCCACCGTCTACACCGACAATGCCGAAGGGAGACCTGCGTTAAGTGCACCTGCTTTTCATCATCAAGGAAATAGATAACGAGCCTCACGGCATCATGCACATTTCTGCTTTGCTGAAGCAGGAAGGTCATCAGACGAGCCTGGTGGTGGCTACCGAGGAGGACCCGGTCGAGGCCGCTCTGCGGCTGAAGCCCGATGTGGTGGGCTACACCGTCTACACCGGCACCCAAAACTATTACCTGGACCTGAACCGCCAGATAAAAGCTCAATTGCCCGGTGTCTTCTCTATCTTCGGTGGGCCTCACCCCACCTTCTTCCCGGAGATGATCGAGCACGAGGGAGTAGACGGGATCTGTGTGGGCGAAGGTGAGTACGCCACTTTGGACCTGCTCAACGCTTTGCAGGCTGGAGCCGAAATCGCCGGCATCCCCAACTGGCATTTCAAGCTGGCCCGGCAGGGCGGGGGCGTGGCGGTGTCCCCCACATTCTCCCTCATTACACCTTCTACCGACAGGTCGAGGGTGGAAATCATACGGAATCCGGTGCGGCCTCTGCTGACCGGCGAGCAACTGGACGAGCTACCTTTCCCCGACCGCGATCTGCTTTACAAAGTCCACCCGGCCAGCCGCCGCAACAAAATTCGCCCCTTCATCACCGGTCGCGGTTGTCCTTACAACTGCACCTATTGTTTCAACAGGGCCTACCGGGAACTTTATCGGGGTCTGGGCAGGGCCACACGCCGTCGCAGCGTGGGGGATGTCATACGGGAGATCAAGGCAGTACGCGAGCGGTACCCCCTCGAATTCATCACCTTCATGGACGACACTTTCATATTGAATCGCCAATGGCTGCAAGAGTTTGCCGTCCGCTACAAAGCCGAGGTGGGCTTGCCTTTCTGGTGTCAGGTGCGGGCCGATCTGGTCACCGACGAGATGATGGCGCTCTTCAAAGACGCCGGTTGCGTCAGTGTCAGTTTTGGCCTGGAAGCGGGGAACGACCGCCTGCGCAACGCTATCCTCAAGCGCAACATGAGCCGGGAGCAGATTCTGGAGGCCTCGCGCATCTTCCGCCGGCACGGCATCGCCTTCATGACTAACAACATGCTGGGCTTGCCCACCGGCTCTCTGGAGACCGACTTTGAGACCCTGGAGTTGAACGTGCAATGCCGGCCCAGCTACGCCAACGTCTTCCTCTTCCAACCTTACCCCAAGACTGAACTGGGTGAGCTGGCCTGCCAGGGAGGTTGGATGACCGGCTCCTTTGATGACCTCTCAGGCTCGGTTAGCGATGACACTATCATCAGATTCAGCAGCGAATCGGAGAAGCGCCAGATTGAGAACCTCCAGAAACTCTTCGCCCTGGCTGTAGAGTTCCCTTTTCTGGTGCCTCTGGTCAAGCTGCTGATCAAGCTGCCCCGCAACAAGCTTTTCTGGCTTGTTTACAAAATCTGGAAGGGCTACGCCATCAAGCGGCGCATGTTCCCCTTCCGCCTCACCCCCCGGGAGTACGTCAGCGCAGCCTGGCAATACATGCGCATCCGCAGCCAATGATGGAAGGCGAGCGGCCGGTCCCAACTCCAGGTTGGATCAGAGCCCAGCGGGTGGCTTTTTCATGGCTGTTTGACGATCTCCACTCTCCCCACCGCTCCGTCCACTGTGATCACCTGCCCGGTGTGTAGAAGGTGGGTGGCTCCCTCGACGCCGATCACTGTGGGAATGCCATACTCCCGGGCCACCACTGCTCCGTGGGAGAGCAATCCACCAGCTTCAATGACCAGCCCAGCAGCAAGGTTAAACAGGGGGGTCCAGCCGGGGTTGGTGTAGGGTGCCACCAGGATTTCCCCTTCTTGCAGCGCCTGGGCTTCCTCCAGGCTATGCACTACCCGCGCCGGAGCGGTAGCCTGGCCGCTGGAGCAGGGGGTTCCCTCCAGGTACACTTGCTCCTTGGGTGCTGAGGTGGCGAGGCGAGCCCCTCGTCCAATGACGTTGGGCGGCTCAAAGTTGCGGTAGGCGGCTCGCAGCCGCAGGTAGCGATCAATGGCCTGACGGAGCGCTTCCGGCCCCAGTCGTCCTTCCAGTGCGGCCTCAATCTCGTCCCAGCGCAGCAGAAAGATCTCACCTGGCTCCCGCAGCCAGCCGGCGGCGGCCCACCGGCGACCCAACTCCAGGAAGAAGCGGCGGCAGTGATAGAAGGCCATCGAGGCTACTACTCGCATCTCCTCCCGCCACCAGACGTAGCGGCGCACCCGTTCTAGCTGCTGCTTGAAAGAGCGTCGGGCGAAGGGCCAAAACCGCCGCCAGCCTCGCGAGAGAACCGCCGTGGCCTTTGCCTCTGCTGCCTGCGCCCGTTCTCGCTGCGCTGCCAGCAAAGGGGCGATTTCTTTGCGTCCGATGTCGCGGACATAGGCCTGGAGCGTTGCCAGCGCGAAGGAAGAGTCCTCATCCCAGTGCGGTTGGGCCAGGTCTTCGTCCACCCGGCCCATGTAGCGGTAGCGTTGGATGAAGGCTTTCACCTCTTTCCAAAAGGCCCGGCCGGCAGGAGTGGCTTGCAGCCGCTGAGGAATCCCTGCCGGGTCTCCCTTGGTCACGGCGGCCGCTATCTCTGGAACCCCCTGAGCCCGGCGGGCCAGTTCCCACAGTTCCAGCGTTGGTTTCGCCGTGCCCACATCTCCCAGGCCGGTGATCAGGTCTCCGAAGGGGATGGCCTCCTGGGGAGGGAGGCGACGATTCAGCCGGGCCAGCAGTGGGGCGAACTCGTCCTGGGCCTGGGTGGCCAGCAGGCTGACAGTGATGGCCACGTGGTTGGTCCGCTCGTGCAAGTCCACCATCCTCCGTACCCACTGGACGAGTTGGTCGTCGGGGAGAGCGGCGGGGTCGGTCTGGGCGATTTGGGGCTCTTCTTCCTGGCGGAAGTGCTCGGCGAAGGCTGCCGCCTCTCGCCAACAGGTCTCATACCGCCGTTGGAGGGCGAAAAGGACCGGCAGCGCCCGCAGGATTGTGCGAGGAGTCCAGGGGGTGGTGAGACCATCTCCTTCATAAATGGGATCAATGCCGACGGTAGCGTCAAAGGTGCGCTCTTTGAAGCCGGGGATGCGGGCAGCGAACTGCTTGACCACACCCACGTTCCAGTAGGGACGGCCAAAGAAGGGGCGTCCCCAGACTGTGCCTGGCGGAGCTTCGCCCATTTTCAGGTCACGGAACATTGCCGCCAGCGCTCGCCCGTACTCTCGCTCCAGGCTGAGGGAGATGGAGAGGGGCGAAGCAAAGCCCGGCAGCACCTCCCGGTGGTTGGCCGAAGTCCACTGGCCCAGCTCTGGGTCGAACTGGAAGGTGGTCAGAGGGCGGGCCTGCAAAACGAAGAAGTGGCCGTCGGCCAGCGTCCATTCCACATCCTGAGGGTGACCGTAAAAAGCCTGCACCTGGTAGCCCAGTTCGGCCAGTTCCAAGAGTTGCGGATCGTCCAGGATGGGGCGCCCGCGCCGTTCAGGGGGTACGGGGACCTCCTCCGTGCCCCCTCCAGCAGCGGCGATCCGCATGGTGGGCTGTTCGGTCAACTGTCGCCGTAGAACCCGGCGGTCGTAAGGGTTCACCACGTATCGGTCTGGCTCAGCTTCTCCCGAAACCAGCGGTTCTCCCAGCCCCCAGACTGCTTCAATCATCATTTCTTCTTCGTGGCCGGTGAGGGGGTTGGGGGTGAAGAGAACTCCGGCCGCTTCTGCTGCTATCTGTCGCTGGACGACCACAGCCATTTCCATTTGGCCGGGAGTCAGGCCGTTGCGAGCGGCGTAGGCGCGGGCACGCTCGCTCCAGAGGCTGGCCCAGCAGGCCTGGACCGCCCTCAGGATGGGGGTGAGGTCGCCGCCACCGACGACGTTCAGATACGTATCGTACTGGCCGGCGAAGGATGCCTCTGGCTGGTCCTCGGCGGTGGCGGAAGAGCGGACGGCGACGGGGAGGCCCTCACCCCGCCTCCCTGCTTCCCTTTCCCAAACCTGGGAGAGGGCCTGATACGCTTCTTCTATGGCTTCCGCGACCTCCGGCGGCATCTCTGCTGCCCTCAGCGTGGCGAGGTCTGGTGTGCCCTCGTCCAGGCCGTTGGTGCGTAGAAAGGCTCGGTAGGCAGCAGTGGTGACGCAGAAGCCAGGAGGCACCGGCAGGCCGGCCTGAGCCATCTGGGCCAGACGAAACCCTTTGGCTCCTACGCGAGGGGCGTCGTCTTCTTGGATTTGGTCAAAGGTGAGGGTAAACGTCTGCATTTGCTTGTGTGTGCGGATCAGGGGCCTGCGCAGCGCAGCCTGGGAAGCCCTCGGCCAGAGACTTCGTCGAACTCGCGAAGCCCTCACGAAGCCCCACACCCCTCGACCTGCTGCGCAAGCCCATCAGGTGGTGATGGGCAACGGGAGGTCTGGCAATGTGTCCAGGTCGGTCTGGCTGAGCAGCGCGCAAGCCCGGTCCAGCGCCGCGAGCACAAAGTCCACCTCGTCGGGTTGGATGATGAGGGGGGGCAGGATCTGGACGGTGGAAGGGCGGTAGTCGGCGAAGACGGCCAGGACACCGTTCTGGAAGAGTGCCCTGCTCATCAGCGGCCCCAACCGGTCGTCGCTCAGCTCGAAGCCGATCATCAGCCCTCGCCGGCGCACCCCGGCGACGATGGGGTAGTGGGCCTTCAGGCGGGCAAAGCCCGCTGCGAACCGCTCTCCCATCGCCTGCACGTGCTCCAGGAAGCCCGGCTCGGTGATCTGGTCCAGCATGGCCATTGCCGCCACGCATCCCAGCGACGCACCGCCGAAACTGGAGAGGTGGATGAAGGGATTCTCCTGGAAGAAACGATCCAGGTGAGGGCGGTGGCAGGTGGCAGACATCGGATAGACTCCCCCGCTGAGCCCTTTGCCGATGACCAGAACGTCGGGCACGGTTTCCCATTCCTCGATGGCCCACATCCGGCCGGTGCGGCCCAGCCCAGCCTGGACTTCGTCCAAGATAAAGACTGCCCCACTCCGGTCGCAGATTTCTCGCACCTGGGGGAAATAGTCGTCCGGTGGGATAAGGATGCCGGCGGTGGCAGGGATGGTCTCGATGATGACCGCTGCCGTCTCTTCGTCTACCATCTGTTCCAATGCCCTGGCGTCGCCGAAGGGGACCTTGAGAAAGCCTGGAGGCATGGGGCCGAACTTGCCACGGAAGACATCCTCCCCAGCAGCGAGGGCAAAGCCGGTGTGGCCGTGGTAGCCTTTGCGCACAGAGATGACCTTGGGGCGGCGGGTGTAGCCCCGGGCCAGTTTGATGGCCACGTCAATTGCCTCTGCACCGCCGGGAGAGAAGGTGGTGTACTGGATGTCGCCGGGGGTGAGTTCAGCCAGCCGCTTGCCCAACGCAGCTCGCATCTCGCTCATCAGCATGTGGTCGCCGACGTCCAGTTCGTCCAGGGCCTGCTTCACTGCCTCGACCACCCGGGGCGGTCGGTGGCCCAGGTTGAAGACGCCACCAGAGGTGCGGCAGTTGAGCACCCGACGGCTGCCGTCCACATCCCACAGCCACACCCCCTCCCGGCGACCAGGCACAAAATCCACCCCTATCTGGCGGTAGACCGCCACACGGCCGGGGGAGAGATAGCGGGCATAGTCGGCGATGATCTGTTCTCTGGGTTGCTGAGCGATGTAAGTCACGGTTTCCTCCCTGCAAATGCAAATCAGTCAAAGGCAAAGACAGCCTTGACCAGGTGGTGACGGGATTTGTGAGACACCATCGTCAGGGCCTTTCGGTAATCCTCCAGGCGGAAGCGGTGGGTCACCAACGGGGCCAAGTCCGCTTTCCCCTCTGCCATCAGGTCCAGTGCCAGTTGCATCGTGCGCACTCGCCGTCCCTGCCAGGTCTCAAAGCCGTAGGTGTAGCTGCCGTGGACGGCAATCTCTTTCAGCCAGATGGGGGCCCAGTCAATTCCCCGGGGGGTTGCGGCCAGTCCCAGCACGACCATCGTGCCCCCTTCTCGGGTGAAGCGGATGGCAGTGTGCAGGCTGGCGTCGCTGCCGACACATTCGTAGACTACTTCCGCGCCGCCAGAGACGAGGGATTTGCCCAGGGTGGGGCGGTGGAGTTGGGCCGACAGGGCTTCTGCCAGTGTCGCATCGTCGCCGGGGCGTACCACTTGGTCGGCCCCGTAGTGGTGGGCCCACTCGGCCTGGAAGGGATGTTTGGCGGCGACGACAATACGGTTGGAGTAGCCCAGCGCCCGCAGTGCAGCGACGAGGCACAGGCCCACCACCCCTGCGCCGAGCACCAGTGCTGTTCCCTTCTCCGGCGGAGGGTTGCGCAGGACGGCGTGCAGGGCCACAGAAAAAGGTTCGCTCATCAGGGCGTTTTCGTCGCTCACTTCTTCGGGGATGCGCAGGAGTTGGCTTTGGTGAGCGACGAAGGAGGGGCTCCAACTGCCGCCGGTGCTGGCGCAATAGCCGGTGAGAGGGCCGGCGGCAATGACTCCCTCTGTGCGCCGCTCGCAGATGGCGGGGTTTCCCTGAGCGCAGGCCGGGCACAGGTCGTCAAAGCCACGCACCACACAGCCCAACACAGGCTCTACCACCACCCGCTCTCCCGGGGTGAAGCCTTTCACTGCCGGGCCTGATTCAGCGATTGTGCCCACGTTCTCATGACCTATGGTGAAGGGGAACGAGGTATATGCGGAGAGGGAGGGGCTATCGTGGAGGGTGATGGTGTTCAGGTCGCTGCCGCAGATGCCTCCGTAACGGACTCGTACCCGGACCCAGTCGGGGCGGGGCAATGGTGGCTCGGGCACCTCCCGGTATCGCAGGCACCCCAGATGGCTCCAGTAGATAGATGGGAGAAATCGCCCCAGGACTTTGGAAAGGACGTAACGGGGAATGTTATCTTCAAACTGTAATGCTTTCATCGGAAGACGTTGCTCTTTCAACGTGTCAAGGTTGACCGCGGGCTGCCGCTCAGCAAAGCCTCTCGCCCCTCGAATCTGTTGCCCACGATTATGCCGCCTTTGCCGAGTTCAAAGCGTCGTATCTCCTTGGCGTGGTCGCTGCCTCGTGTTTTGAGCACCAGGATCGCTCTTTGCATAGTGCTGTCAATCTCCACATAGCGCATGAGGATGATGTTATCCACAATGAATGAGATCCGTCCCCGTTCTTCAATTGATGCGCCGGTGCCACTGTCTTCGCCGGTCAGGATAGTGGTTACGCCCTCCCGTTTCAGGCCGTTGATGACGTTGCTGCAAAGTTCGCGTAGCCCTCTGGGATCTCTGGTCAGGTGGGTGAAATGGGAGATGCTGTCGAGGACCATGCGCCGGACGTTCCATTCCTGGATGGTGCGGTTCAAGGGGCTTTCGGGCGATTGCAGGCTGGACAGGAAGATGCGAGGGGAGGTAAAGATGATGCGCAGCTTTTTTTCTTTCTCCAGTTGGCGCAGATCCCAACCGAAGGAAAGGGCATCGCGGTGCAGGGAAGAAGGGAACTCTTCAAAGCTTATCAAGAGGCCCCGTTCGCTTTCATCAACGATGCCGGAATAGAGAAACTGTATCCCCAGAGTGGTTTTTCCTGTTCCCGGAGCCCCTCTAACCAGGGTGGTAGAGCCTTCGAGCAGGCCCCCGGAGAGCATCTCATCCAGGCCGACGATGCCTGTTTTGACCCGCTTTCTCATCGGGTAGTTCGTTGTCGGGGTAGAACTTGATGGCTCTGTGGGTTTTTCCATTTGCCTGCCTCCTGGGGTCTACTGGTACTCTTCCAGCTTGCCGGCGATGGCTTTGGCTTCTTCGACCATGTTGGCGTCCAGATCGAAAACAGAGACGCCCTGGCGGTCGGCTTCGATGGCTTGGGGGCTGTTGGAGAGGAAACCAAGCACCTGGAAGTCGGGCAGGTTCTCGAGGACAAAGTCGCGGTCGGCTTGGTTGCGCACCTTGTTGCCGACGACGTAGATGTGTTTTATACCGATGTCGCCGGCCAGCTTCTTGATGGCTTTGGCCGTCTGAAGGCTTCGTTTCCCCGGCTCGACGACGATGATGAAGGCGTCTACGGCTTGCGCTGTGGCCCGTCCCAGATGTTCGATGCCCGCTTCCATGTCCATAATCAATACCTCATCGCGGCCTAGCAGGAGATGAGTGACCAGGTTCTTGAGGAGTACGCTTTCGGGACAGACACAGCCGGAGCCACCACGGTCAATGGTGCCCATGACCAGGAGCTTGATCCCACGATGGGTGACGGAGAAGCGGTCGGGTATGTCATCCACTTTGGGGTTCATCTTGAAGAACCCGCCAAAGGTGCCGGGCTTGGATTCTGTGCGTTCGGCGATGAGGTCTTCCATCTCTGCAATAGGCGTGACCTGGGCGGCCAGGTCTTCGGGGAAGCCAAGAGCCGAGGCCAGGTTGGCCGCGGGGTCGGCATCAATGGCCAGCACTTTCTGGCCCTGACCGGCGTAGATGTGGGCCAGCAGCCCGGCCAAAGTCGTCTTGCCTACTCCGCCTTTACCGCTGATAGCTATTTTGGGCATGTTCAACTCCTCAGGTAGCTCTGCGCTGCGAGATGTAGTGGTTCGTAGTGGCGACTTCAGTCGCTTTTCGTCATCTTGAACGGCTAATAAGCCTTAAGAGATTATCCGGATGAATGAAGAAAACAATCAGGGTATCCTCGCCGGCTTGCCTGGAGCTCAAAGCTCCAGGCTGAGCAGCGGAAGGGCACTGGAAGTGTCCTAAACGTTCGCCGGGGTGAGCCGATAGCCTGCTTTTAG
>JAOZOT010000456.1 GCA_029933115.1 Anaerolineae bacterium
GCGCAGGTATCTTCGCCCTGCGCTACCCAGACCACCCGGTGACGGCCACCCTCAAGCAACTGGCGGCCAGACTAATAGCGTAAACCCTGGCGTCATGCACACCTCTGACCAAACGTGAGGAGAAAGCCAATGGCTGACAACCTGCCCCTGCAGGACCTGGCATTTCCTCTGGCCGTTGTCCTTGGCTATATCCTGCTCGTGACCATCATCGCTGCACGGCGGGGGCTTCGGAGGCACGAATCAAGTATCTTTGTGAGCTACCTGGTGCTTGCCGTCGGTTGGTTTCTGTGCCTCACCCAGAACAGGCTGCCCGTCACCTGGCCGGCCGTCCCCTGGGAACGCCTGGGAACCTACGTGCTTATCGGGCTGAGCGTTGCCTTCTGGGATTTCACCCGGGCCTTCTTGCAGAAGTCATTCCTGCCAATAGGCGGCTGGCTGTCGGCCATCGGGGCCATTGCCGTCCTGATCGCCCTGGACACAGGCACGATTGTGATACCGCCCCTGTCGCTGACGATTGGTGCGTTCACTTTCACCGCAGAAATGTTGACGACCCGGCTCCTCGGCGCAAGCGCGGCGGTGGTCTACACCGGCATCGCCGTTGTGAGCGCGCTGGTTGAATACGCCCGCCGTCCGAGCCCGCTGCACCGCAACCGGATCAAATATTGGCTGCTTGGTACAGCGGCCCTGGTCGCCGGCCTGGCGATGGTCTGGACCCGTCAGGAGATGCTCGAAAACGCCGGCATCAGCACCCACTGGCTGGGGGCAGCGCTGCTCACCTATGTCGTCGTCCATCCCCGGCTGCCGGACATCGCCACAGGGGTGCGGCGCGTGCTCAGCTACCTTTTTGCGGCGCTAATCCCCGTCACCATCGCCGTTGGATTGAGCCTGGGCCTAGTCTACCTCCTGGGTTGGTCCTTGCTCTTCCCGCTGCAATTCAGCCAGGACCTTGTCTTCGGCATGGCCATAGCCGGCGTCATCGTGTTCGTGCTCTACCAACCCCTCAGCGCCCTGACACGCCGGGTGGTGAACCGCTTGCTTTTCGGCCGAGGCTATGGAGCACAACAGGTCGTCCGCGAATATAGCCAGGCCCTCAGCCGGATCATGTCGCTGGAGGAGCTCACGGCGACAGCCATGAAGATCATTGACGGCGCGCTGGGCATCCAGCGAGGCACCCTGCTCGTCGTCGAAGAGAAAACCGAGACTCAGTGGCGATTGCAGGTGATTGAGGGATTGAACGTTCCGGCCAACCAGCCTGCGCTGATACTGGAAGACAACTCGCCGCTCTCGGACTGGTTGGTACACCAGGGCGTCCCGCTTCATCAGTACACCATTGATGTGGACCCGCAGTTCGAAGCCCTCAGTGCCACAGACCGCGAGGCCTGGCGCCGATTGGACATGGAGGTCTTTTTCCCGGTGAAACGTTCGGGAGCCCTCATCGGTCTGCTGGCGCTGGGGCTGCGGCGGTCTGGCCGGCCCTACACCGGTCCAGACCTCGAACTCCTGGCCACGCTGGCCGATCAGACCGCAGTCGCGCTGGAGAACGCCTCACTCTTCGACCGCGTCCAGCGCCGGGCCGAGCAACTGGCACTGTTGAACGAGATTGGCCGGGTGATCACATCCTCGCTGGATTTGGAGCCGGCGGTAGACCTGATCGCTGAGCGCATCGAAAGCGCCTTCAAGGCCGCTGCCGGGTTTATCTTCCTTCTGGGTGAGCCCCAGAACGAACTGGTGCTCCAGAGCGCCTTTGGGCCAGAAGCGCCGGCAGTGGACTCGTTCCGGGTGCAAGTGGGGCAGGGACTGGTCGGCTGGGTAGCCGCCGAGGGCAAACCGGTGCTCGTCTCCGACCTTCCTGGCGATAGCCGCTATGCCCCGGCCGTGGAAGGGGCTCTCGCCAAGAGTGCGAAATCGGCCCTGTGCGTCCCGGTCATCGCCCGGAGCAAGACGATTGGCGTGATCCTGGTCGTGGATCCAGCTCAGACCAACCTGGGGCCAATGGAGCTCAACCTGCTCGACTCGATTGCCTCATTCGCCTCAATCGCCATCGAGAACGCCCGGCAGGTGGCCGCCCGAGAGGCCCAATGGCGCCGCCAGGTCGAGGAATTGCAGATCGAGATTGACGAGATAAAACGCGCTCAACAGGTTGAAGAGATCACTGACTCCGATTACTTCCGGCAATTGCAAGCCGAAGCTCGCAAACTCCGGCGGGGGCGTACGGTCGGAAAGGAGGAAGGAATGTTTGACCGCCTCCAACGAGAACTGAAAAAACTCTCCAAGGTCGAAGGCATCACGCCAGCCGACGCCATGGATTTGCCCGAGCCCCTGCGCATGGTGATGAACAAGATTATGCGCAAAGGTTCAATGACTTTAAGCGAGTTGGCCACCGAACTCAGGTTGAAGACAACTGAGGCACGCCGGTTGGGACAAATGCTCGTCGAAAAAGGTTTCCTGAGTTCCACCAGGCGGAAAACAGATGGCGAAATCGTTTATCGCACACACTTTGCCAAATCCCGCAAAAGCGGGCGCGGCATGCCACTTGACATTTGGGAAAAACTCGACAGGTGAACAGAAATGGCTAAAATCATCTCAATCCACTCTTTCCGCCGTGGAACGGGCAAGTCCAATGTGACTGCCAACGTCACCGCTCTACTGGCAGCCGAAGGGCAACGCGTCGGCGTAATTGACATTGACATCCAATCGCCGAGCCTTCACATCCTGTTCGGCCTGGACGAGGAAGAGACGCCCTACTCCCTCAACGACTACCTATGGGGCAGGTGCGACATCAAACAGGCCGCTCACGACGTGACATCCAACCTGGACACAGAGGTCAAAGGCCAGATCTTCCTCATCCCTTCCAGTACCAAGATCAGCGACATCACACGCGTGCTGCGCGAAGGTTACGACGTGGGTGCGCTCAACGATGGCTTCCACAAACTGGTCAAGTCGCTGAGGCTGGATGTGCTGATGGTGGACACCCACGCCGGTTTGAACGAGGAAACTCTCCTTTCGATTGCCCTCTCCGACGCCTTGGCAATCATCATGCGCCTCGACCAGCAGGATTATCAGGGCACAGGCATCATGGTAGAAGTGGCTCACAAACTTGATGTGCCACGCGTGGTGCTGGTGGTCAATGAGGTGCCCTCGGCTTTCGAGCTGGCCAAAGTCAAATCAAAGGTGGAGCAGATCTACAATTGCGAAGTGGCCGCTGTGCTGCCTTACTCCGATGAGGTAATGGCCCTGGCCAGCGCAGGCATCTTTGTCCTGCGCTACCCCGACCACCCGGTGACGGCCAAGCTCAAGCAAATAGCAGCCAGGCTGACGGCATAAGAGCGTG
>JAOZOT010000457.1 GCA_029933115.1 Anaerolineae bacterium
CCAACTGGAGTTGTCGTATCTCGAGATTCAGCTCTGCCTCCCTCACCCGCCGCTCGGCCTCTGGCGCTTCCAGTTCCAGCAGGAGTTGTCCAGCTTCAACCTCGTCGCCCACCGTCACCGCCACCTTTTTCACCCGCCCTCCGAAAGGCAGGGCAAGCTCAACCCGACGGGCCGAACGCACCTTGCCCGTCGTCTCCACCGTGGCCGTGATGGTACCCCGCCGCACGAGGACGGTACCCGCCATCCGACGGGCCACGCCAACCCGGTACCACCAATAGCCCCCGGCTGCTGCAAGCAAAATCAGGATGCCGATAACAATCGCCCTCATCCTAGAAGTCATTGTAATCATAGCCTCCCGTCAAGTAGACGTTGTTCGCTTCGTCCACTTCAATCGCCGCGCCCGAAACGTCCAGCAAGATCACCTGGCCCAGCCGATAAGGTCCAGCGGCTCTGCGAGCACGGATCAGCGCCCCCTCAAAAGGCAAGGTCATTATACGGGAGCCGATATCCAGAGAGGCGTGGCTCACTGTGCTGGCAATCTCGTCCCCCCGGCTGTCAACCAGGGTACCAGCCAAGGCGAACTCGCTGACCTGAGCCACCTCGACCTTTACGTCCACCAGCAGGCGCTCATAGCGGCCATCGCCGTCGGTGTCCTGGCTTCGGTCAGCATAAGTGCCGGCCAGCGAGGCTGTCTGGGGAGAGACGGGCACCAGCATCTCCGCCCCTCGCTCGAACTCTCGGCTTTGCCAGGTTCCGTGGGCTGAAACGAAGAGCGAGTAGTAGCCACCAACGGCGGCGTCGGAGTAAATTCCCCCATACACGCCATCCCCGGCGGCCTGGTCGTGATGAGCACCATCGTCCAAGAGAGAGATAACTTGAGTCAAGCCATCCGGCCTGACCACTTCAGCTTCAACCGCTGCTTCTGTCACAGGGCCGGCAGATGAGGCCAACGTGGCAGTTACGATGATGTCTTGCCCACGCCTATGCCGCTCCCCATTCGTGGACAGGCTCAGAGTCAGCTCGCTCTCCAGAGCAGCGTAGGCGCTGAAAGAGACAGGAGCCGGACCATCATCGCTCCTCTTGATGACCATCTGCCATCGGCCAGGGCTGGCTTCCTCGAGGACGTAGCTTTCGAGATTGGCCATGACGTCGGTGTTGAGGCTGAAAGGCCATATCTTCTCCTCTTTCTCGGCCTCGTGCCGGTCAATGCGCCGGCCCTGGGGGTCAATCAGAGTCAGGGACAAATCGCCCTCGTCCCAGGTGAGGTGAAAACGAGCCGGCCCCCTGGAGTCAACGGCCACCGTCTCTGTGACGACTTGACCGGCCGAGAGGCGGCCTTCGATGAAGGGGGTGTGAACTTGGGCAAGCATGGCTTCCGCTCCCGTCGGGTTTGCAATCCGGCGGCCTGGCTGGATTACAAATCCAGTCAGAGCGGACTGGGGCGTTATATTTCTGCGGGCCCTCAACTGATTTCTCAAGTAGGTGTTATAAGTCCCATCGGGCCACAGATACGAGGGGAGGTCAAGTAGTGATACGTCAGCCCCCCAACCGTGTAGGTCGGCTGTGGTGATGGGGTAGACGCCGGGCCCGGCCAGAGCGTGGGCGCTTTCCAGGGTGACAATGCCATCGCCGGGGGGCAGATGCAGGGGAGGAGGGCCATGTCCGTTCATGTCAATACCCCGGTAGTCGCCGGCGATCAAAAAGTAGGGCACGTTGGGGCGAGGGTGATGGGCGCGGTTGAAAAGCAGCATGTGCTCTGGGGCCAACTCTTTGAGAGAGGGCATACCAGGATTGCGGACGATTTGGCGCAGCAGGTAGCCGTGCCAGAGGTCAAGGCCAGCCTGAGGTGTGCCCAGCATGAAGACTTGAGCCACATCGCCACCGTACAGCGCAGATTCGACATAAGCCCGCGCCACCAGCCCGCCCATGCTGTGGGCGATCAGGCTGACCTGTGGGGCGCCGCTATCGGCCCTGGCCCGCTCTATCGTCTCCTTCAGCTTCTGAGCGTTTCGGTACAGGTTTCGTTCAGGGCCGATGCCTGTAGCATAGTACACGTCGAACCCATCGCGTTCCAGCCAGCGGGCCATGTACCTGAACTGACTCTCCTCCACCCTCTCACTGTCCTGCCAGCCGTGGATCAGGACAACGGGCAAGGGGGACGGAGGCAGGTCTCTGGGCCGGCCAAACACGCTCACCCCGCCACCCAGGGTGCCGACCCACAGGTCGCCCGCCGGGGCAGCGGCCACGGCGCTGATATAGTTTGCAGCCAAGCCATCACGCGGAGCATAGGTCCGAAGGCCGAGCGAAGGGGGAGGCTCCCCCCACTCCTCCCTGCATCCTCCCTCCAAGACACTCACCCCCCCGGCTGTGCCAAACCAGAGTCGGCCCTGAGAGTCGCAGGCAATCGCCTTGACGCGGTCGTCGGCTAAACCGTCAGCCGTGGTGTACGTCCGCCAGTTCTGGCCGTCGAAAAGGCTAACTCCGTGGTCGGTGCCGACCCAGACCCAACCCCTTCCATCAACGGCGATGGCGTTGACATGGTCATCGGCCAGTGCCGAGTTCCCGGTCGAGTAGGTCTCCCAGGCCCGACCATCGTAGCGGCTGAGCCCGCTATCGTAGGTGCCGACCCATAAGGTGTCGCCATCTGTGGCCAAGGCTGTGACCCAGAAACTGGCCAGGCCAGAGTTGGCCGGGGTAAAAGCCTGCCAGCTTTGGCCATCAAAGCGGCTCACTCCACCACCGTCGGTGCCAACCCAGAGGTTGCCAGAGCGGTCAACGGCCAGAGCAGTGATCCAATCGTTAGCCAGGCCAGATTCGGCGGCTGTGTAGGTGGTCCACTGCGCGCCACTGAAGCGGCTCAACCCCTCACCGTAGGTGCCGGCCCACACGTCACCACTGTTATCCACAGCCACGGCCGTTACCCAATCGTCGGCCAGGCCATGTCCGGTGCTGTAGGTGAACCATCTCTGGCCGTCGAAGCGGCTCACCCCGCCACCAAAAGTGCCCACCCAGACGCGACCATCGGTGTCAACGGCGATGGAGGATACAGCATTAGAAGCCAACCCCTGACGGGTGGTATAAGTCGTCCAAACAGGTGGGCCACCCTGAGCCTGAACCGGCCGGCTTCTCCAAACTAGCACAGCCAGCAACATAATCAGGCTGGCTGTTCGGAAAGTAAGCTCTGAGTTGATCCTGTTATCCCTCATAACAACAGCCGCAGCTTGGTCACCCGGAAGTCAATGATCACTTCTTCTCCAGTCGTTTTCGGGCTCAGTAGACCGCAATTCCGGCCGTAGTGAGCGCTTACGAACCCTCGCTCGCAGTGAGCGC
>JAOZOT010000458.1 GCA_029933115.1 Anaerolineae bacterium
GGGGTGTCCCTCCACACATTCTCTTTTTCCTCCACCGGGTGGGAGGTCGGCCCGTCAGGTCTGCTCTCAAAGCCGAAAAAGTGAGGTTGAGGGGGCATCCCTCAAGCTCCCCGGGCTTCACTGCGCAAGCCCAATTGTAAGAAGGTCAAAGAGGCACTTATCATTGTACCACATTCCTCCAACTACTGCAATCTTCCCGGTCGTCATCTCCTCAACGCCATTTGCCACAGCGCCCTCACTTCCCCTGACCCCAAAGCCAGCGAAGCCGCAAAATAGATCAGCCCGCCGAGGGCTATCCCCCCTCCCCCCACGATGATGCTCGGCTCGTGTCTACCGGTGGCGAACCAACTGACCCCAAAGCCCATCAGTCCGGCAGCCAAAACGGTGCGTAGGGTGAAGCTCAACAGGCGGTCTCCCTCTAGGCCCTCCAGCCGCCGGCGGATGACGAGTAAGAGCCCTGCCATTTCCAGGATGGTTGCCGTAGAGTTGGCCAAGGCCAGTCCACCGTGGGCCAGGGGCCCAATCAGGATCAGGCTGAGGACCACGTTGATGCTCATGGCTCCCACTCCGACCAGGACAGGGGTCAGGGTATCGTGGAGAGCGTAGAAGGCGCGGGTGACAATCTCTACCACGGCGTGGGCGAAAAGGCCCAGGGCGTAGAACTGCAAAGCCCAGACCACAGCCTCGGTGGAGCCTTCTTTGAAAGCCCCTCTCTGGAAGAGCAGTTGGACGATGGGATAGCGCAGGGCAAAGAGTCCTACGCTGGCCGGGATGGCCAGATACAGGATGGCGCGCAGGGTGGCCGAGAGGGTGCTCCTCATTTCGGCCACCTGCCTTTTGGCCGCCAACTCGGAGAAGGTGGGAAAGGCCGCCGTGGCCAGGGCCTGGGCAAAGATGCCCTGGGGCAGCAACATCAGCAGCCAGGCGAAATTCAGGGCGGCCAGGCTGCCATCGGCCAGGCCCGAGGCAAGGATGGTGTTGACCAGGAAGTTGAGTTGCACCACAGCCAGGCCCAACACGCGAGGAGCCATCAGCCGCCCCACCTCCCGCACACCAGGCTCCCTCAGACCCAGGATGGGGAAATAGTGCGAGCCTTTTTTGACCAGACCGGGTACCTGCACGGCCAGGTGAAGGAGAGAGCCCACGACGACCCCCACAGCCAGGCTGCGAATGCCCAGCGACGGGCTCAGAGCAAGGGCCGCACCGATGATGGACAGATTGTAGACGATGGGAGCCGAAGCGGGCAGCAGGAAATGCTGATAGGAGTTGAGGATCCCCATGACGATGCCGCTGACCCCAAAGATAATCGGGGAGAGGAGCATCGGACGCATCAGTTGCACTGTCAGAGCACGTTTGGCCGGGTCAAACCCCGGCGCTACGACCTCGGCTACCAGTAGTGGGGCAAAGACGGCCGCCAGGAGAGCCAGGGCGCTGAGGAGGAGGAGAACCAGATTGATCACTGCGCTGGCCAGACGCCATGCTCCCTGCTCGTCACCCCGGGCCAGGTAGCCGCTGAAGGTGGGGATAAAGGCCGAGCCCAAAGCACCACCGGCGACCAGTTGAAAGAGAATGTCGGGCAGACGGAAGGCAGCCAGATAAGCGTCCAATTCGCCGCTGGTCCCGAATTGCCGGCCGATGATCATCTCGCGGGCTAGGCCCAGGACGCGACTGAGAGCAAAAGCCACTATCACGATGCCGGCCGCCCGCGCTATTTGCTGTTTACTGGAACTCATCTCCTGCGTCCTTATCGTCAAGACCTGACGGGTTTCCGATCAAATGAGCCGGGCTGGGGTAGGCCGAAGGCATTGCTACTCCGGCGACCAGGGCTCACGCTCGGTGAGAGCGCGCAGCCTTTCCAGCAACTCTTGCAAATCGGGCGGCAATTCGGCTCGGAATTCGACGTATTGGTCGGAGTGGGGCAGATGAAAGCCCAGGCTCTGAGCGTGGAGGAACTGCCGGTCCAGAGGTGGCATTCCATAGCCGGCAACGGCGAGCCGCTGTCTGCGGAAGCCATAGAGAGGGTCGCCGACCAAAGGGTGACCGATGAAAGCGAAGTGAACGCGCACCTGATGGGTGCGGCCGGTCACAGGCCGGGCTTTGACCAGCGTATAGGAGCGAGACACTTTACCCAGGCGCGGGGCAAAGTATTCCACCACTTGATACTCGGTCCGGGCCTCTCGCCCCCCTTCCTTCGCTCTCACCACGGCCATGCGCTTGCGATGGCGGGGGTCTCGGCCAATGGGAGCCTCGATGAGCCCTCGCCTTGGCTCCAGATGCCCTTCCACCAAAGCCAGATAGACTTTCTTGACCTCTCGCCGTTTGAATTGTCGCTGCAAATGCCGGCGAGCGGCCTCGTTCTTGGCCACGATGACCAGTCCTGAGGTGTCTTTGTCCAGGCGATGGACGATCCCCGAGCGCAGGGTGTCCCCTGCCTCAGCTATCTGCGGACAATGGGCCAGGACGGCGTTGACCAGGGTGCCGGTGCGGTGGCCATAGGCCGGATGTACGACCATGCCCGCCGGTTTGTTCACCACCAGGAGGTCCGTGTCCTCGTAGACAATATCCAGAGGGATGGGTTCCGGCTGCACCTCCGAGGGTTCCGGCGGAGGGAGTCGCAGGACAATGGCATCGCCGGCTTCCACCCGCTGGCTGGCCTTGACCATCTGCCCGTTGACGGTGACCAGCCCTTCGCGGATCAGCCTTTGCACCAGAGATCGGGAGAGGTCGGGCATCTCCTGGGCGATGTACTTGTCCAGGCGCTGTCCACTTTCGGCAACCAGCAACTCAATCACTTACTCACCTGTTCCACGTCAGAGCCGATTGTCGGCCATGAGTGCACCTGTCACCCTCGCTCTTCTTCAAAGGGCACGGTTTCGTAGCCGCCTTCTTCCTGCCCACCGGTGGGAACAAGCTGGCTTACCCTGAGTTCTGCGCTGTCCAGCTTCTCGCTGCAATGCCGGGCCAGGGCCTGGCCTCGCTCAAAGAGGGCGATGGACTCGTCCAGAGTCAAGTCTCCCTTTTCCAGGCGGTGCACCGTTTCTTCCAGTTCTTTGTAAGCTTCTTCAAATGACAGTTTCTCTATCTCCATTTCGCCCTCCCTAAATTTCCCCGATAGATCACATTCGACCTGGCTCCACCGGCAAGTCTCGGAGATCGCAATAGCTCGCCGCAGATCGTAACCGGGGTCAAATGAGCCGGACGGGGTAGGTCAAAGGCACTGCCTTCTGGGGATAGCCGAGGGCATTGCCTTCGGCTATCCCTGACAGCGTGCCTGAGAAATGCTCGTAGTGGCGACTTGAGTCGCTAATGACCGGTGCTCTGCGGCT
>JAOZOT010000459.1 GCA_029933115.1 Anaerolineae bacterium
CGAAGCAGACCTTCTTGTAGAATTCCCGGTTGAAACCTTTGAGGTCAATCTTGATGGCATCCACAGCGTGGCACAGTTCCCGCAAGGGGGCGGGGTTGATGTAGCCGGCGGAGATGACCACGTTTTTCAACCCTTTGGGCCGGGCCAGGCGGGCAATGGCCAGCATGTACTCGTAAAAAATGGTTGGCTCAGAATAGGTGTAGGCGATGGATTGGCTGCCCACTTCCAGTGCGGCCGCCACCACGACCTCTGGCGGCGCATCGTAGTTGTCCAGCTTTTCAGGCGGCACCTGGGAGATGGTCCAGTTCTGGCAGTATTTGCAGTGCAGGTTGCAGCCGGCCGTGGCCAGGGAGAGGGCATAGGTGGTGGGCAGGAAGTGGTAGAAAGGCTTCTTTTCGATGGGGTCGTTGTGCACGGTGCAGGGATTGCCGTAGACCATGCTGTACAGCTTGCCGCCTCGGTTCTCTCGCACCCGACAGTCGCCCCGCTGCCCATCCGAGATGATGCAGCCTTTGGGGCAGAGCTGGCATTTGACATAGTCGCCAGCGTGAGGCGTGTGGCAGTAGAGGACGCGGGAGGGTTCAGCCATGCCGTGGCAGGCTGTGCAGTCCAGCCCCTGGTCCACGATGCTTGTGTAATACATCGCTTCTACAGCATTGGAGCCCGGCGCGGCTTGCTCCGTGGCATCGCTCAGGGGCAAGCCACCCCTATCCAGCCGATACAGTTGGGAAACCAGCGTCCCACCGCCTAAGACACAAGCGCCCAGGCCGGTCAACCCTCTCAAGAAGTCGCGTCTGGAAAGCTCTCTCTTCCACATGGCAATCACCTCCGGTATGCAAGTCAACGAGTCAATCAGGCAGCAAGTTCAGTAAGAGCACTCGTTGACCGGCTCACCCATTCACTCATTGACCTACCTCAGTAAACATGCAAACTCTCCAATCCCACCCGCCGCGCCAGCCAGCCCACCCCCAGAAAAGTGAACAGCACCGCAGCGAAACCGACGATGACAAGCACCGCCACGGGGCGACCCCGCCAGCCCTTGACGGCTCGCAGGTGGAGGAACAAGGTGTAAATCAGCCAGGTGATCAGCGCCCAGGTCTCCTTGATGTCCCAACCCCAATATCTCCCCCAGGCCACCTGAGCCCAGATAGCCCCGGTGATGATAGCCAGGCTCATAAAAGGGTAGCCAAAGGCCACAGCCCAGTAGGTGAATCGGTCACTGATTTGTAGCGAAGGCGGGCCTATGCCTTCGCTCCCCCCTCGGCGATTGATGAATTCCCTGGCCAGGTACATCAGCCCTCCGCCGCAGGCGACGGCGAAGGCACCATAGGCGATGGCCGCCGTGCCCGCGTGGAGTTGTAGCCAGGAACTGCGCAGCGCCGGGAGGAGCGGTTGAGGAGCTTGGGCCGAATCAGAGATTGCGAACCGGGCATAGGTGTGGAGCAGGAAAGCAATGGGTAGGGCGAAGGCTCCTCCCTCCCTGACCCCCATGACTCGCTCCAGCAGAAGGTAGACGAGGACGATGCTCCAGACGAAGGCCAGGGAGAATTCGTAGGTGCTGGTCAGGGGCCAGTGGCCAGACCTGAGGCCCCGCGAAATCAGGCCCGCGCTCAAGGTGGCCAGGCCGAGGGCGCCGGCCACAGTGCCTCCATAGCCGGTGATCCGCCTCTTCCAAAGGAGATGAGCGATGTAGGCAACGCCGGCCGTCAGCAGACAGAAATAGGCGATGGTGAAGAATCTTGCCAAAATCACCCTCCCAGGCTCTTTTTGAGCTTTTCAACCAGGCCCGCAAACTCTTTCTCAAAGCCGACCGCATCCCGCTCCGTTCGCCCGGCCAGCCGGAGTTCATCGGCTGTCACCCTGGCCCAAAGGCGCTTGTGAGGAAAGTAGAGAGAGACAATCAGCCCGCCCATAACCAGGAACCCGGCCAAGATGACCAGCTTGAAGCCGGGGTCGTGGACTACCTGCAGCACGATGTAGCGATCCAGGGCGAATTCAAAGGTCACGCCCTCTATTTTCAGGCTCTCCCCTGCGCGGATCGAGCCGGCGCCAAAGGGTTTGGCCTCACCGTGGCGGGTGGCCTGCACAAAAAGCGACGGCTCCTGATAATAGAAGACCAGGCGCAGAGTGAGGTCTCTGGAGGGAACGACGATCTCCTGACCGTCGCCCTCCCCGGCAAAGTTCAAGGTGACCTCATCTGAGACGTTTCCTTGCCCCGATCCGATTTGCAGAGGCACAGTTCGGCCTTCAGCGTCGGTGGCGCGCACCTGCGCGGCCGGGCCATAGGAGTAGAGGTAGAAGCTGATACCTCGGTAGGTGAGCGGATCGTTGACGCGCACCGTCTTGTGCATCACTTCGGTGCCATTTTCCAATACCGCCAGGTGAGCGCGATAGTCGCTGGGTTGGCCGCTGGGGTAGCGCTCTATCTCCAGTCCATCGCTGCGCACGGCAAAGCTTTGGCCGTGGCCCACATCGTAGACCTGGCCGGGTCCCAGGGCTACGGCCCGCTCCCGCCACCCACCCCAGCCACTCCACAGGAAGCCGAGCACGAGCAAAACCAAGCTGGTGTGAGTCACCAGGGTGGCCAATCTGGCCAGGCGATTGCGCTCGGCGAAGAGGTAAATCGTCCCACTCCGACGCTCGACCAGTACACGATAATATCTGCCGAGCACCCGTCTGAGCGCCTTTTCCCCCTGCTCTACAGAGGTGACGCCCAGCGAGGCGCAGTTGGGCAGCCGCTCGTAGAAGCTGACGACCTGTTCGATCCTGGGTCTGGCTGTGACCGCTCTCCACAAAACGCGCAGACGGTCAATGGTGCAGACGACGGTGTTGAGGACCAGGGCGGCGATGAGTGCAACGAACCAGGGCGAGTGGTAGACGTCGAACAGGCCCAGAGTTCGGTAGAGACCGAACAGGAAACCGTATTTCTCCTGGGCGGCGGCCAGCCACCGGGCGCTGGCGGCCGGGTCGGCAGCCGTGTTGGGGGTGAGTTGGGGAAACAAGGTGCCGAGCAATGCTCCCAGAGCAACTGCGCTGAGCAAGACCACCGCCAGCCGGATTGAACCCAGGAAGCGCCAAAGCCTCCTCGGAAGATGTACTTTGTCAGAACCAGACCTCGCTTCAGTCATATCCCGACTCCGCTGGAACCTGGTGGCAACCAGTACAGGACATAAACCTACCACTTCTCGCCTATCCTGTTGGATCCCTCAACCTGACCCGCACAAACCGTCGTACTTCCTTCATCGCCGCTACCGCCTCGCGTGCATCCTCGCCTGTCGCTGTCTCGCCAGGATAGCGAATGGCTACGTC
>JAOZOT010000460.1 GCA_029933115.1 Anaerolineae bacterium
CACAAATGCGGAATCGACTTATTCGGCGTCACTCACGCCGCTAAACATTCCCTGAAAAAGGCAGGGTATGACGGGGATGAGTTGCGCTTTCGGTGAAGGCGTATAGGATGCAGAGGGTTTTGGTAACGTTTTTGTGGGGTCTTTGCAGGGTCTTTGTGGGGTCTTTGTGGGGCTTTTGTAGGGTCTCGGTGACGTTCTTGTAGGGGCTCACTGGCATGGTGGGGTTTTTGTAAGTCACTTTTGCAAGTGAGATCGAGACGGAGAAAACTCTGTAAGGTTGTGACCAGGGCTTTTGTGATGTTTCTGTAGGGTCTCTGTAGGGTTCTTGTGGGGTCTTTGATGCTTTTGTAAGGGGGTGTTTGCCGACCTTCCTATCCGTCACATGACTGGGTTGAGAGGCTCCAGGGCCACCAGAGGATCCACATCTCCTTGCACAAGCAACACATCGAGGGGAAGAACCACCTGCGCCTCAACGTAGACGTGGTGGCTGGTACACCGCTTGGACACAAAGCTGTGCAACTGTCCGACGATGTAGACCCAATCACCAGCTTTCATGGCCTGGCATACGCTAACCTGCCCCAGATCACGCACTTTGATGAAAAAGCACCTGTCACTGTTCTTGACGGTGAACCTGGCACCCCCGCCATCCGAAATCTGGATCGCGCTGGTGATGGTGCCGGTCACGACCGCTATGGTCACAGGCATTGCGGTAGTAGGCACAGGGTGCATTGCTCTCCTCGTACAATATGAGTGTAGTGGGAGCGGTGCTAGTGCCGCCTCTACTTGCCAAATCGGGATGACCTACGCGCAGATGTACTCACTCCGGGCACTTCCGGCGACCAGGTCGAAGTACGTGGCGTGGGCG
Organism: Anaerolineae bacterium; assembly: GCA_029933115.1. Taxonomy (GTDB): domain Bacteria; phylum Chloroflexota; class Anaerolineae; order E26-bin7; family E26-bin7; genus E26-bin7. The sequence continues at coordinate 866 of JAOZOT010000460.1, forward strand.
TCCGGGTTCCGAAGGATAAGCAGCCGGCGGCGTTTACCGAGACGCCAAAAGTCTCCGAGATGGACCAGTCTCAGTCTCGGTGGTCTCTAAAACTGTCTCGTATCACTACGTTGTGCGCGCGCACAGTGCCGTTATGCCCATGCACAACGGCCCTTGTGCGTAGGCACAACACCATTATGCGTGTGCACAACGCTGTTGTGCACAGAGGCTATCCGTGCACAACGTTGTGCGTGCGCACAACGCTACTCTCGCACAAGCGAAGGCAATTCAAGCTGCTTCCATTCTTCGTACTCGATAGAACTCTCCTTATAGAAACCTGGCGTGTTTCGACTGGAGGGTTTCAGGCAAGGTTTCCACCTGCGCCGGGGTAAGGAGCGGCAGAGAATAGATGCGCTCCACCAGGTCGGGGCGCTCGGCGGTGTCTACGATGAGCCAGATTCCGGCCCCAAAGGGCTGGCTACAGTTAGGGCAATTCAGAGTGATCGTTTCTGAGTACGAACGGGCCATGTTGTCTCCTTAATACGTTAAACCTTGGCTGAAGGGCAAGTTCGCTTCCGGGGTGCAGACGCAAGCCTGCCCTACCTCACCTACCTGTCACACGCCGGTGGCGGTATGGTCTGTTCGGGTTTGGGAAGCTCCAGATCCTCAGCGGGGTCGGTGGCGATGAGATAGGTTTTTCTGGCCCACCCGAAAAAGTTCTTGAAGGAGGCGCTCTTGCGAGCCATGGTGGAGTTGCTGTACTGGTGCTCGCGCTTGAGGTGCACCAAGAGGGCGGCCAGGTGTTCGGCGGTGATGTCGCCGACATCGGCGATGGGGCCATACTGTTGGGCGACGCCGGCCAGGAAGTGGCGGCTGTCCCGGTCAACCAGGTGGGCGACCAGGAGGCGCATGTCGCGATGGTGTTTCTACTTCTTCGTAAAATGATAACATATAGAAAGGAAAAGCGCAACTTCGCAAAAGAGAGGGCGAGTCAACGAGTCAATGGGTCGGCGAGTCGGCGAATGGAGGGTGGAAGTTGGAGGATGGAGGGTGACGGAAAAAAGAAGACCCCGGGAGTCCAGGGTCTTCTTACATGGCGAAGGCCAGTTGTCTGGCACTCTGGACCAGCACCGGCCTCTGGCGTTCCGGTGACGGCTGCTCGATGGGGCACGTCAAACACTCCATGATGGTGTCGGCGAGATCCGGGGCGAGCTGTTAGAAAAAGAGTACGGGCTTAAAAGCGAAGAATGATCCGCGCCTTCATCGCCGCCAGTGTGCTTTTTGCGGCTAGCCTCTCCCCTACCGGAGCTTCACGCGAGATCATCCGCCCTGTGGGTGTGAAAGGCGAAAAGTCAAGATCTGTTATGAGCAGGCACTAACGCCTCCTCCTGGCCATCTGAGCAAAGACATTGTCCTCATCGCCGTTCCTACCCCGCTCCAGCCTCAGCCCACCCTCCAGGAAGGATAGGGTTGCGAGTTGGGAGTTGGGAGTTACGGGTTGCAGCTTCTCCTGCAGAATCTCGTACTCGCTTTGCGTGTCCCGCGCCAACTCCTCCACCCGCTCCAGCGGCAGGTCCAGCCCCCCAAAGAGCACGTACAGCTTCAGCTTGCCGTACACCCCGCCGTCGGCGTAGACCCCGCTGAAAGCATAGCCCCCACCCATGATCTCCCCTATCACCCGCAGGCCGTTGTCCAGGTAGGCCGCCGGTAGATGGCGCAGGGTGTTGGCCGAGCCGACGATGATGGTCCCCACCGCCGAAGCCGTGGAGAGGTCGAAGCCGTTGACCAGCAACCCGTTATGCACGGCCTCGCTCATGGCCCGCGCCAGCCCTACCGGGCTCTTCAGGTCCGTCACCTCGGCGTAGCCCAGGGCTATGCACTTGCCCGCCGAAAGCAGCCGCAGATAGTCGGTGCCGTCCAGGGCCGAGTAGAACTCGCTCTCGCGCACGCTGAGACGGTTGAAGGCGTCCCACAGGTCGGCCAGGAACTGGTTGGCCCTGGGCCAGAAGCGGGCCAGGGAGACGTCGGGGAAAAGTTCGCCGATGCGGTTGTTGTCCACCGGCACCAGGGGCGAGACGTCTCCCCTTTCGGCCATCTGGTAGACTGTGGTGAGAGCCCGCAGAGCGTTGACCTTGACCGCCGTGCCTTCCACGTCGCGGGGCAGGGTGTAGATGACCCCCACCGGTCGTTTCAGTTCGCGCAGCAGGCGCACCAGTTCGGGCAGGCTGCCGCTGCCGGTGCCCCCGCCCCCGCCGACGCAGAGGACCACGTGGTCGGCTTCCAGGGTCATGGCCCGCAGAAAGGCCCGCACCCGATCCTGGTGCACCAGCACGGCCTGGCGGCCCAGCTCCGGCTCCTGGCCGGCCCCGCCGGCGGCAATGGGCAGCACCAGCTTCTGAGAGCGGGGCAGGCGCAGGCGGGCCAGGTCAGCCTCGGTGGTGTTGATGGCCGCAGCCGGG
>JAOZOT010000066.1:0-9656 GCA_029933115.1 Anaerolineae bacterium
AAGAAGTTACCGCCGAAAAAGCCGTAGCCGAAGCACCGGCGGCCGAAGCAGTAGAACCCCCCAAGGTGGAAAAGATCGAAGAAGCCCCGGCCACCATTGCCGAGTGCCAGGCCAGGCTGGAAATCGAGCCCCACGACTATAACGCTCGCCTCAACCTGGCCCGTGCCTATCACAAGGAAGGCAACAGAGAAGCAGCTCTTGACCAGTACGGCAAACTCGTGCGCTCAGGCCGGTTGCTTGAGAAGGTGATCGAAGACCTGGAGCAAGCAAGCCGGGAGACCCCCGACCAATCGGCCGTGTGGCACCTCCTGGGTGACGCTTATGTCAAGGCTGGTTTTCTACAAAAGGCCCTGGAATCCTATCAAGAAGCCTTGACAAGATTGTGAAAGGATATAGCCAGGACGTGTGCAGTGACAGCTTTGGGAGTGTTCGTGGTGAGTGCTTTGGCAAGTTTTGCTCAGACCCGTGAACAATAACGTGCTCAACAAGGAGGTTGCGTGGAAAGAACGCTCGTTATCATCAAACCCGACGGTGTACAACGCGGTCTTATCGGCCCTATCATCACTCGTTTGGAGAGGCGTGGTCTCAAGATCACGGCCTTGAAGATGATTCAGATGGATTACGACCTGGCCAAGAGGCATTATGCTGTCCACGAGGGCAAACCATTTTACGAGCCGCTGCTTGAGTACATCACCTCGGCTCCAGTAGTGGTGATGGTCATTGAGGGGAACAAAGCTATCGAGGTCGTGCGCCGGACACTGGGGGCCACCAACCCGACGGAAGCTGCCCCGGGCACCATTCGCGCCGACTATGGCCTGGAAATCGGACGCAACCTGGTGCATGGTTCCGACGGGCCAGAGACCGCAGCTTTTGAGATACCTCTCTTCTTTGACGAAGACGAAATCCTCTCCTACAGCAGAGAGACAGACCGCTGGATTTTCGAGTAGATCTCATCTTCACCTTGAGCTTTGGCTTTACCCTGGATACAGGCAACTCTCAGCAGGCTTCTGGATGTCAAAAATCGGGGATGCTGGGGGCGTGGCAGGGCTTCCCTAAAGTGGCAGTCACAGGTGCGATGTGCCTCTGATTCCCAGGCGCATCGCACCTCGCGACTTTGGGGAAGCCCTGGCTCGTAGGGGAAAGCATCAGGGTGGACTGACGAACTCGAGGGGATTACACAATTTACTGCCCTCTCTGATCTCAAAGTGCAGATGAGGGCCGGTCGAATAGCCGGTATTGCCCATCAGTCCGACCCGCTGGCCTTTGACGACTGACTGGCCGGCAGAGACGCTGATAGCGCTGAGATGAGCGTAAAGAGTCTGAAAGCCGTTGCCGTGATTGATGATAACTGTGTTGCCGTACCCGCTTTCTCTCCATCCGGCAACGACTACGTAACCTGAATCGGCGGCGTAAACGGGGGTGCCTTCAGAATTGGCGATGTCCACGGCGTGGTGACAATGCCAGGACTTCTGAGTGATGTAGCCTTCGGTTGGCCACCTGAACTTGCCGGTGCCGGTCAAGGCTCCCGGAGGGAGAGACCCACCGTAATCGTACACGCTCTCCGTCACAGATTCGCAATTGCTGAGGAGCACTTCCACCATGCTGTAATAAATGTTATTCAGGTGAAAGCCGAGATAGGCCAGAGCGGCGATGACAATGATGGCTACCAGGGCCACGATGAGTGCGTATTCCAGTGTCCCTTGACCCTTTTGGTCCATTGGAGAAGCTCCTCATTTTCCCCTTCCTTGTGGAAGCATATCTCATTTGCCCCCCCGCCCATGTCTACGTGAGGCTTACCTCATTTCCGGCTTTGGGGAGAAACGTGTGGTTTTCTGAGTAGCAGCCTCGCCACCGTCCGGAAAACGTCCTTCTTCCTCGCTTGAGCTTGAGTTGTAGTCTACTGCGCCTGGGCGGATTCGACTTCGGGCTCAGGCTTTACAAATTGCTCCGGTGGAGAGGCAGGGCCGGCTCCACAGTAGGGGCAAATGTTCCATTTAAGGTGCAACAAGCGACGGCAATGGGGACAGGATTTCTTGAGCCTGGTGTGGCAATCGGGACAGATGATGAAATCGGGTTGGATTTTCCGTTTGCAGCCAGGGCAGACCAGGCGTTCTTCGATGTCCTGAAGCAGCGCTTCCTCCTCCAAAGAACGCTCGTAAGCTTCCACCAGAGTTTCCCGAGGACGCAGAATGAAGTAGAGGAAGAGCCCTGGCAGGTTGAAGACCATGACCATGAGGGTGGCCAAAAGTTGGGCAAAGATGTCTCGAGATCGCGAACGGACATCACGGAAGGTCCAGATGACCAGGCTGACCCAAAAGGCCAGAAAGAAAGCGCCAAACAGAGCGACAATAACTTGCAGAATCACACCGATATTAACTTGCATATTTGACAATGCTCCCTTTTCAATGGCATGATGCTTGGCATAGCTGGGAGCTATTATACCATTTTATCCTGTTTTTGTCACTTTGGGGACGAAACTTTGACCTGTCTACCCTGGCGGGTCGCCCTTTCCAGGTGAATCAACAGGATAGAGATGTCAGTGGGGTTGACGCCGTGGATACGTGAGGCCTGGCCCACGTTGAGGGGACGAAATCTCATCAGTTTCTCCCTGGCCTCGTTGCGCAGCCCTGTCACCCCGGCGTAATCGAAATCCTGAGGGATACGTCGTTTCTCCAGGCGTTTCACCCGCTCCACCTGGCGACGCTGTTTCTCGATATAGCCCGCATACTTGGCCTCGATGGTGACCTGCTGGATGACCTCAGGGGGAAGGGGAGCGGGAGCAGGTGATAGGGCTTTGACGATCTCGTAAGTTACCTCCGGGCGCCGCAGAAAGTGCAAGGCGTTGACCCCGTCCTCCAGTGGATCCAATCCGAAATCGGCCAAGCGGGCGTTGACTTCGGCCGTGGGCTTGAGCCACGTATTCCTCAGACGCTCCAACTCCCCCTCAACGGCCTGCCACTTGCGTTCCACTGCCTCATACCTCTCACGCGGCAAAAGCCCCACCTCGTATCCAATGGGCGAGAGGCGCAGGTCAGCGTTGTCCTGACGCAAAAGGAGACGATACTCGGCGCGCGAGGTCATGATACGGTAAGGCTCATCAATCTCTTTGGTGATCAAGTCGTCAATGAGCACGCCAATGTAGGCCTGATCTCGGCCGAGGACAACGGGCTCTCTCCCCTGCACCTTGCGAGCGGCGTTAATCCCGGCTATGATCCCTTGTGCCGCCGCCTCCTCATAACCCGAGGTGCCATTGATCTGACCGGCATGGAACAGCCCCTCCACCAGCTTGGTTTCCAGCGAAGGGGTTAGCTGGCTGGAGGGCACGTAATCGTATTCGATGGCGTAGCCGGCCCGCATGATCTCTGCCTGGCGGGTGGCGGGGATGCTGTGCAACATGGCCAGTTGCACGTCTTCGGGCAGGCCGGTGAAGAAACCTTGCACGTACACCTCTCCGGTAGCCCAGCCCTCGGGCTCCAGAAACAGTTGGTGCGATTTCTTGTGGGCGAAGCGCACTACCTTCTCCTCGAAAGAAGGGCAATAGCGGGGCCCGGCCGCGTCTATTGCTCCGGGCGCAATGGGCGAGCGATGCAGATTCTGGTGCACGATGCGATGGGTTTCTGCGTTGGTGTGGATCAGGTAGCAGGGCAACTGCGGCCGCCAGTCCCTCTGCTCAGGGATAGGGTAAACAGGGTTAGGCGGTTGGCGCAGGAATTGAGGAGTTGAGAATTGAGAATCGGGAATTGAGAATTGGAAATACAGCGGCCTATCACTCCCCAGTTGCGGAATCGTTTGCGAGAAGTCAATGGTGCGTGCGTCAATGCGCGGCGGCGTATTGGTCTGCAAACGGCCTAGGGTAAAGCCCAGTTCGCGCAAAGAGGCCGACAGGCCCGTGGCCGGGAATTCGCCCGCTCGCCCGGCGGGCCAGGCGTGCTCACCGCTGAGGATGCGCCCGGCCAGAAAGGTGCCGGTGGTCAAGACCACCGTCCGTCCGTGGTAGACCCGACCGGTGTTGGTAGCAATACCCTTCACCCGGTCTCCTTCGACCAGAACTTTTTCCACCAGGGCCTGTTTGAGATGGAGGTTGGGTGTGCTCTCTAGAGTGTGTTTCATGGAAAGGGAGTAGAGGCGCTTGTCGGCCTGGGCGCGCAGGGCCTGGACGGCCGGCCCCTTCGACGAGTTGAGCAGGCGGATCTGGATGAAAGTGCGATCAATGTTGCGGGCCATCTCGCCGCCCAGGGCAGCGATCTCCCGCACCAGATGGCCTTTAGCCGGCCCGCCGACAGAAGGGTTGCAAGGCATCTGGGCTATCAAGTCCAGGTTCATGGTCAACAGAAGCGTCCTTGCTCCCATGCGCGCCGCAGCCAGGGCCGCTTCGCAGCCAGCGTGCCCGGCCCCGACGACGATAACATCGTACACAACTTACCTCCACAGCTTGTAGTAACGACCTCTCACCCTCCCGCAGGTTGCGAACCCTGCGGGAGGGTCACTGCCCACGCATTTGTTCGCAGTGACGGCTTGAGCCGCTCAACAAGATGAAAAGCGACGATATTCAGTCAGGGCGAAATGCGCACCCCGGCCTGGCGGAAGATGTCGGAAGCGATGACGAAACGCTGGATCTCGCTGGTGCCCTCAAAGATCTCGGTGATGCGAGCGTCGCGGTACATGCGCTCGATGGGATAACCGCGCATGTAGCCCATCCCTCCGTGGATCTGCACGGCCTTGTCCACGCAGCGATGCAGCACTTCGGAGGCGTAGACCTTGCAGATGGCGCCCTCACGGAGGAAGGGCTGACCGGTGTCAACCAGCCAGGCTGTGCGGTAGATCAGAGAGCGCAGGGCCTCGATCTCGATGGCCATGTCGGCGATCATGAATTGGACGGATTGCTTGTGGGCAATGGGTCTTCCAAACTGCTGGCGCACCTTGGCCCACTTGATGCTGGCATCGAGGGCTGCTTGCGCCGCACCCAGACAGGCCGCTCCCAAGCTGAGCCGGTTGATGTCCAAGGTTTTCATGAAAGTGACGAACCCCAGCCCGACCTCACCGATTACGTTCTCCTTGGGCACGGGGCAGTCCTCAAAGACCAGTTCGGCTGTGCTGGTGCCCCGAATGCCCATCTTGTCCTCCAGGCTGCCGATGCTGAAGCCAGGGAAATCCCTCTCCACGATGAAAGCCGTGACCCCACCCCGTGCTCCCAGAGAAGGGTCAGTAACGGCCAGCACGCTGAAAATATCAGCAATTCCCCCATTGGAGATGAAAATCTTGGTACCATTGAGGATGTAATAGTCCCCATCTCGCTCAGCCCTGGTCTTGATAGAGGCCGCGTCGGAGCCGGCACCGGGCTCGGTTAGGCCAAAGGCGGCGATCTTCTCTCCGCGGGCCAGAGGAGTCAGGTACTTTTGCTTCTGCTCCTCGTTGCCGTCCACGTAAATGGCCATGGCTCCGATGCCGATGTGAGTGCCAAGGAAGGTCGCCGTCGAGCCGCAGACTCTGTCCATCTCCTCCATCAGGATGCAATAACCCATCTCCCCGGCTCCCATCCCTCCGTACTTCTGGGGGAAATACACACCTAGCAAGCCCAACCTGGCCATTTTATCTATGAGCTCGCGGGGGATTTCCTCTTCCTCGTCAATCTTCCTGGCGATGGGAGCGATTTCCTTCTGGGCGAACTCGCGTATCATGCGCCGTAGCAATTGGTATTCTTTAGGAAACGTAAAGTCCATACTCCGACCTCCTCTGGCTATGGCCTGATCTTGAGCCCCTTTTCCCCGAGGATGTCCGCGGCGATGATGAAACGCTGGATCTCATCGGTCCCCTCGAAGATACGGCTGACGCGCACGTCGCGATACATACGCTCGATGGGATAGTCCTTGGTGTAGCCATAGCCGCCGTGAGTCTGCAACATGCAGTTGACGGCCCGATTAGCCACTTCGGAACCAAAGAGCTTGACCATAGCCGCCTCCTTGGTGTATTTCTGCCCCTGATCCACCAGCCAGGCGGTGTGGTAGACCAGATAGCGCAGGGCCTCGATTTCAGTGGCTGTATCGGCGATAAAGTTCTGGATGGCCTGTTTGAGGGCGATGGGGCCACCGAACTGCTCGCGCTCGCAGGCGAATTGGACGCCCGCTTCCAGCGCACCCTGAGCCACCCCCAGGCAGACAGCCCCCACCCCCAAACGTCCATGATCCAGGGCCTTCGTGGCCGTGGCAGAGCCCTGGTTGAGCTTCTCCGCGCCTCCCAGAATGTTGGCTGCCGGCACCCGGCAATCGTCGAAGAAAAGAGTCGCCACGGGGATACCATGCAGGCCCATCATCTTTTCGCTGCGGCCAACGGTAAAGCCAGGGGTATCCTTCTCCACAATGAAGGCGGTGATGCCCTGCGCCTCCTCCGGCTCGGTCTTGGCAAAGACGACAAAAGTCTCGGCGATGCCCCCGTTGATGACCCAGATTTTGTTGCCGTTCAGGATGTACTCATCACCATCGCGCACGGCCGTGGTTTGGATGGCTGCTACATCGGACCCGGCGCCGGGTTCTGTCAGAGCAAAGGAGCCGATCTTCTCACCCAGAGCCAACGGCTCCAAATAGGTCCGCTTCTGCTCCTCGGTGCCGTCCAGGTAGATACACATGGCGGCAACACTGGTGTGGACCTCGATGATCATGGCTGTGCTCATGCAGACCTTGCCCAACTCCTCCAGCATCATGCAATAGCCGATGGTGCCGATCTCTGAGCCCCCGTATTCTTCCGGGAAGGGGGCTCCCAGGAAACCCTGTTCCGCTGCCAGCTTCAGCGTCTCCAGAGGTGGGCGTTCTTCTTTATCCAGCGTCTCGGCCAACGGGGCAATCTCATTCTGGGCGAAATCGCGGAACATCTTCCGAAACATGCGCAATTCTTCGTCGAGTGCAAAGTCCATAGGTATTTCTCCTGCCAATGGCCACACAAGCAGGTGAGGGTCACCTGCTTGTGCTGCTGTCGCCTGCTACTTGTCTTTGAACGCCGGCTTGCGCTTCTCCAGAAAAGCTTTCAGCCCTTCTTCTGCGTCCTCGCTGCTGGCCAGCGAGACGAATTGCTGGGCTTCGGTCTCCAGGGCCTCCTCCAGATTTTGCTCCAGGCCCTCGTTCACAGCGCGGATGGCAGCGGCCATGGGCAATTTGCTCTTGGTGGTGGCGAGCTTTCTGGCCAACCCTTTGGCTTCCTTGATGACTGTGCCTGTCGGCACCACTTTGTTGACCAGGCCGATGCGGTAGGCCTCCTGCGCAGTGATGGCATCACCGGTAAGGATCATTTCTAGGGCACGGCCCTTGCCCACGATGCGCGACAGGCGTTGGGTGCCACCCCAACCGGGGATGAGCCCCAGGTTGATCTCCGGCTGGCCCAGGCGCAGCCCGTCCTCGGCGATGCGGATATGGCAGGCCATAGCCAACTCCAAGCCACCACCCAAGGCAAAGCGGCCGTTCATGGCAGCGATGACCGGCTTCTCCGAACGTTCAATCTTCAAAAAAGTCTGCTGCCCCAGGTGGATGAAAGCCATGGCCTCTTTCGGTTTGTCCTTGAGTTCGAAAATCTCGTTGATGTCGGCTCCGGCCACGAACAACTGGCCCGCTCCAGTGATGATGATGACCTTCACCTCGTCGTTCGCCGTCAGTTCGTCGAAAGCGTCCCCAAGCTCCGTCATCACCTGGGTGTTGAAAGCGTTGGCCGGCGGATGGTCAACGGTCAAGACGGCCACACGGTTTTCGACGGAGATGTGGATGTATTGTCGTTCTGTCATTTTTGGTTGGCTCCTTTCATGTTTGGATGTGAGTTGAAAGGGGATGAGTCAATGAGGGATGAGTCAACGAGGGATGGGGCAATGAGGGATGAGTCAACGAGGGATGGGGCAATGAGGGGTGAGTCGCCGCTCCTCACCGACTCGTTACTCATCAACCCATTACTCATCAACTCATTACTCATCAACTCATTACTCATCAACCCGTTACCATTACGTTGTATACTCCATGAACCCTCGCCCTGTCTTTTTGCCCAGTTCTCCAGCCTTCACCTTCTGGTAGAGCAAGTCTACGGGGTGGAAGCGAGGGCCGAATTTTTCCTCCAGTTTCTCCAGCTTTTCCACGATCACGTCCAGGCCTACGCTGTCTGCGTACTCCAGAGGCCCCATGCGTACCACCTGGCCATCCTCCTGGCGCACCTGCATCCCCAGCCCGGCGATACAGGCCAGGTCAATGTCGTTGATGTTGGCAATCCCTTCCATGACGCACAGTGCGGCCTCGTTGACGAAGGGCATCATCAAGCGGTCAACGCTGAACTCGGTGCCGGTGATGGCGCCTGGCCGGGCTTGAATCTCCCTGAGCATTTCTTGGACCGGCTCGTCGGTCTGGTCGCCGTAGCCGTAGAAGCCGGCTCCGGCTTTCTCGCCCAGACGCCCGGCCTGGTAGAGCTTTTCCAGGAGAGGAGGCACAGTGAGACCATCTTTCTTGGATGCCATGTACACAGCCGTGTGATAGGCAACACCGATGCCGATCATATCCATCAAGGTGAATGGCCCCATAGGCCAGCCGAACTCGGTCATGGCCCGGTCAATCTCTGAAGCCGTAGCCGCTCCCTCTTGCAAAGAGAGGATCGCCTCAAAGAGGTAAGGTACTAGCAGACGGTTGACCAGGAAGCCCGGGCACTCTTTGACGACCACCGGGATCTTGCGCAGTTCTTCGCTGAACTGCACCACGTCGTCAACAGTTTCCTGGTCGGTGTCCGGGCTGCGGACCACCTCCACCAGTTTCATAAGGTGAGCCGGGCTGAAGAAGTGCATCCCGATCACCTTGTGAGGACGCTGGGTGACCGAGCCCATCTCCTGGATGGAGAGCGCCGAGGTGTTGGAAGCGAAAATGGTCTCCGGCGGGCAGACCTCGTCCAGCTCGGCAAAGACCCGCTGCTTGACCTTCATGTCCTCGGGCACGGCCTCAATGACGATGTCCACATCGGCGAATTCATCGTAGGAGAGGGTGGGAATAACCAGGTCTACCTTTTCCTGCATTGTGGTGGCGGTCATTTTGCCCTTGTCCACCCGCCGCTGGTAGATAGCACGGATGGCATCCATGCCCTTATCCAGCATCTCCTGGTCAATGTCCTTCAGCACCACCGGCAAGCCCGCATAGGTGATGACCTGGGCAATTTCGGCTCCCATAAAGCCCGCGCCGACCACTGCTGCCTTAAAGATATACATTCTGACCTCCTGCATTGTTTGCTCAGCCACCCTCCCGCAGGTTTTGAAAATCAGCCCGACACCGGGTCAAAGCGTGGTATTGAAACACACTTCTGGAAATTGGGCCCGCGCCTGCGGGAAGGTGAGCCGGGATTTGTAGTCCAGCCGCCAGGCCACTGGATTGCGAATCCGGCGGGAGCGGAGACCCTTTACCACGTTTTGAGGGGCATGGCTGCCTTGGGGTTATCAATGCGCATGAAATAGACCCAACGGTCAGGGTATTTGGCGAATGCGGCGTCGTTGGCCTGGCCCAGGGTCTTGCCCACAAAATAGTCGCCGCTCTCCGGCTCGATGGCCACTAGACCTTCTTGTCCCTCCAATTCATCCTTGATCTTCTCATATACCTCTTTGGCTCTGGCGATAAACGCTTCTCTGGTGGCCTTATCTCTGTACATATCCATGA
>JAOZOT010000066.1:9756-12508 GCA_029933115.1 Anaerolineae bacterium
TTGGCTCTGGCGATAAACGCTTCTCTGGTGGCCTTATCTCTGTACATATCCATGACTGATGACATAGAAAGCCTCCTGTTTGCTTGCTCTCACCTGATGGTCACCTCTCTCGTGTCAAAGTTCACCTCCAATACTTTCCCCTGGAGCAACTCTGTGCCTAGCAAAGTATCGGCGGCCTCTGTCAGAATAATGCGCACTGGCCTGGGGCTGGATTCATTCCCAAAAGTGAACTTGCCCTCAAAGACCAGGCTCTCCCTGATTGTTCCATCGGCCAATTCCATCTCTTCATAGCCGTACAACTCCAGACCAAGCTGTGCAGCGATAGGAATAGGCAGGCATACCTCACCGTTGAAACCGGTATCTACGATAGCCCAGATTGTTACATCACCTTTGGCTCCCATGACTGTAGTCTCGACTCTAGGCTGACCGAACTCATCAACGTAACCTTTCACATGATCCTCCTGAGCACGTGTACTGCCCGGTGACCAATTCTGGCGAAATAGAATATTTTGTCAGGATACTTCTTTTTAGCTTTGTTACCGGCCTCTCCTATCGTTCTACCCAGGAAGTAATCCCCACTCTCCGGTTCGATGGCTACAATCTTGCCTTTGTGTTTCGCTTCCAAATCAGTTTGGATCTGTTTGTAGACCTGCCTGCCTTTAGCGGCAAATTCATGCATGTTGATGCTGACAATCTCTGCCCCCATCTGGTTTACCTCCTCTCTAGGATGATCGTGCCGCCCTGGCCGCCGCCGACGCAGGCCGTGGCCAGCCCCAGAGAGGCGTCCTGCTTGATCATCTCGTACATCAGGGTGACCACGATGCGGGTGCCGGTGCAGCCTACGGGATGCCCCAAAGCGATGGCTCCACCGTTGGGGTTGACCTTGTCCCAATCCCAGCCGTACTTTTCCATTTCAACACCCACGGCCAGGCTTTGGGCGGCAAAGGCTTCATTGAGTTCGATGATGTCAATGTCCGTCAACTGGAGGCCGGCCCGTTTCAGGGCCAAAGGTATAGACCTGGTGGGGCCGATGCCCATGATCTCCGGTGGGACTGCGGCGTAGGCGTAACTGCGGATATAAGCCATAGGCTCCATCCCCAGCTCGTCGGCCTTCTCCTTGGTCATCACAATCACCGCCGCTGCGCCATCGGAGATAGGGCAGGCGTTGGCGGGCGTGACTGTGCCGCCCTTTTTGAAGACGGCCGGGTAGAGGGCAGCTTTCTGGACGGTGAGGCCGGGGTTGATGCACTCGTCCTGGATGATCTCTTCGCGCGCCACTTCCCGCCCCGCCGCTTTCTTGACCACCGGTACAGGCACGATCTCGTCGCGGAACTTGCCCATGCGGGTGGCCCGGAAAGCCTTTTTGTGAGAATTGACGGCGAACTGATCTTGCTCCTCGCGGCTAAAGCCGTACAGCATGGCCAGGTTCTCGGCCGTCTGGCCCATAACCATGCCACAGACGCCGTCGGTCAACCCTTCCCAGAGCATGTCAATGAACTCGGTGCTGCGCAGCCTGAGGCCCCAGCGAGCCCCACGCACGGCATAGGGCGCGCTGCTCATGCTCTCTGTGCCGGCGGAGAGAAAGACCTCGCCGTCGCCGGCCTGGATGGCCTGACAGGCGTTGGTAATAGCCACCATGCCCGAAACGCAGTTGCGCTGCACGGTGTAGGCAGGCACATGGGTGGGTATCCCGGCCATCAGGGCCGACACGCGACCAATGTTCGCCGCGTCGGAATACTGGCCACAGCAGCCCAGGAGCACATCGTCAATGAGATGAGGGTCAAGGCCCGTGCGTTTGATGACTTCCTCCATCACGATTCGGGCCAATTCCTGGGCAGGCAGGTCTCGAAAAGCTCCCCCGTGACTGCCGATAGGAGTCCGCACCCCTCCTACGATCACGACTTCCTTCATTGAAAACCCCCTTACCGAATCAATTCTTTGGTTTGTTTGGTCTGAGAGAACCAAAGGCGAGGGCTTTTGGGCAAGTTCTGCAACGAATCCAAACTCGTCCCTCGATCACCCTCGCCTACACACAGACGTGTAACGGGGAAAAGCTCCGTGGTAGCAACAAGTGCATCGCGGGTTTCTCCCTCTCAATTACGCTAGCTTCATCACCGTTGACGAAGCAAGGTTCTTATCAACTCGAAGATATTGTACAACAATTCACAGGAAAAATCAAACTGGGTTTGCTGCATCAGAACCAGAGGTCACTCGCTCCGCATCCTCCACAAAGCGGCGGACCTTCTCCACAAAGACCTCACCTTCACCCGCAGTCACCCAATCCAATCGCAGCCGCTCCTCGCCGATGCCCAGCAGGTGCGCCAGGGCTCTGGTCTCCTCGAATAGCTCCTCGGCCCGCGAGTTGCCGAATTCGTAGTGACACTCGCCCGGTGGGCAGCCCAGCATCAAGACACCGTCGGCTCCCAACTCAAAGGCCCTGAGGACGAGACCGGGGTGCAAGCGCCCCAGGCACATCACCTTTATGGGCCTTACCCCGGCCGGCAGCGACAGTCGCTTGTAGCCGGCCGCATCCAGGCCACTGTAGGCGTTCCAATTGCAGGTGAAAACAATAACCTTCAAATCATCGTGATTAACTAATCCCAAACTTCCTCCTCTAACCCCCTAACCACCCCCCCCAACCACCCAACCCCCTAACCACCCAACCACCCAACCATCTAACCACCTAACCACCTAACTCTCCAACCACCCAACGAGGTCTCCTACCTGGGTCAAAATCAGGTCCGGCCGCATC
>JAOZOT010000461.1 GCA_029933115.1 Anaerolineae bacterium
AACATCTCATAGACTACTACCCCCAGTGAGTAAATATCACTTCTGCCATCCACAGAGCTTCCTGATCCTTGTTCAGGAGACATATAGATAGCAGTCCCTGGACCTATACCAGCCGTGGTAATGATTTCATCTCCCAAGATCTTAGCTATGCCATAGTCGCTAAGTACAGCTCTAGATTTTGACAGGAGTATATTCTGTGGCTTGACATCTCTGTGCACGACACCCTGCTGGTGAGTATAATCCAGCGCAGATGCAATTTGAGATGAGACCCGCAGGGCTTCTTCTAGACTTATTCCCCCGTACTTGAGACGATCGTAGAGCGACCCCTCGTCAAAAAACTCCATCACCAGATAGAAACCATCTTCGTAATCTCCGGCATCATAGATTGCAATGACATTCGGATGTTGCAATCGAGAAACAAGAGATAACTCCTGGTGTAAACGCCTGGAGGAATCCAAATCATCTACGAATAACGGTAGGAATATCTTGACGCACACAAAGATATCGCGCTCTGTCCATAGAGCTTTGTAGACGTTACCACGACCACCGCGAGCTATTAGTTTTACAATCTCATAAGTCCCGTTCTGCCCTTGGATGATGGATGGTTGTTTCATATTCTTCTGACCTCCCAGATGGGAACACTGCTACACGAAAGCCTCAGATTTCCCGTTTTTGTTCTTCCAATGATCGGATATCTTGTTTGAGGCTCTCGATTTTTCGTATTAGGCCGGGTGGAGCATTCAGCCCTAGCTTTGTTTTCCTCTCTATTAGCCTGTACAATTGCTTCTTTAGTTCAGATAGTTGTCGCACAGTTGTTTCATGCCTTTCCCCCTCACCCTCCCGGTAGCGCCTGCTCACCAACGCGGCGATGTCCTCCTTCACCCATTCGGCCAGTTGCTCGGGGGTGGTGAAGTAGGGGCGGCGGAACAAACCCTCGTCAAAGTCCTCCACTCGCCGCAGGAACTCCACCTGCGCCTCCTCCCGCTTGGGCACGTCCTTAACATAGACCAGAATGTCCTTGCCCTGCTTCCGCGCCTCTTGGAACTCCATCTCGGTGACCGAGACCTGGTCCCCCGGCGGCACCCAGCCGTAGCGCGCCCCGTAGATGCCCAGGTAGATGTCACATTGGCGGGCCATCTCCAGGCAGGCCCGGCGGGAAGAAACAGGCTGGCTGCCCAGGGTCTCAGCACGCACGGCTTCCAGGCGCAGCTCAGCAATGGCCTGCTCCACCGCTTGGCGCTCGGCTTGCAGGTCGGTCATGGTCGAACTGATGAAAATCTTGAGCCTATCCATGGCTGTTCCTCACTTTCTCAGACGCCTGCAATACGGCGCACGTATGATTGAGCCATGCACGAACTGTATCAGTGCATCATCATAGCACATCAGTAGACTACTGTCCTACCGCCACACCGAGGCCTAAATTATCGCCCCCAGGATACGTGACACATCACCTACACCAGCCCGCTTCGCCGCAACCACCGATTGGTCTCGCGGATGACCGTGTCGAGGTGCGGCAGGTCAGGCATTTGACCGCGCAAACGTGGCTCCCACAAGCGCCTGAATGTGCTTTCCTTGCGCGCCAGCACATCGCCCAGAGCAGTCAGATCCAGCCCCTTGTGAGCCATCTTCTCACTCAACCGGAATGACACGGCCTCAGCATCGGCCAGGCGGTGGGCAAGCAAGTAGTGAACGTCATACAGGTCACGGGGTTCGGTGCGGCCCAGCAGAGCACACAGCTTCTCCGCCAGGATCTCCTCCAGCGAATAAACGCGGAGCGTCTCGGCCCGCCCCCGGCAATCGCTGTACGGTACCCGGAGCGGGGCCTCGATCAGGGGAAACAGCAACACCTCGTCACGAGTAAAGTCTGTCTTGAAAAAGCGACTGCCCAAATCACCGCGCAACGGACCGACGTAATTCAAGTAGAGCGCCGGGTTGCCAGTCTGGTGTGTCTCTACCCGGCGCACAGCCAGCGTGATGTTGACCTCACGCCGCAGCCAGGGGAACAGGGCCGTGATTGCAGCGACTAGGTCCTTGTTCGAAATGTCATCGAGAAGCGTAAAGTCAAGGTCTTCGGAGAAACGATAGTCGGGTTCGTAGATTTTTTTGAGGGCCGTGCCACCCTTGAAGGCCAGCCGGTCGCGCAACGGCGAGTTGGCGATGGCCAGTAGCATCCACGTCAATACATAGTCCTGTTCGATAGTCTTGTCGCCCAAGCCCATCCGGTGGGCTAGACGGGCAATTTCGCCAGGTGGTATCATCGCTACGTCCTGACGATAGCTTGTAAGGTCTCTGGTTCCAGGTTGAGCCTCAGCCGCCAGCGAGCCAGGTAAGGGCCATCGTCGGGCAACAGCCAATCGAGCCGGGCATAGCTGGTACCGACCATCTCCTGCAACGACTCGATCAGCGACGGCGTGCCCAGGTCATAAAGCTCCAACAAATAGCCCAACCGCTGAGCTACGGCGCGACGGCCTAGCTTCCGGGCATAGTCGGCCAATTTATCCCAGTCAAAGTCGTCCTGGCGCAGCCACAGGCCGGTGGCGACTTGGCTGACCCCAGCACACAGGTCTGGACGGGCCAGCCCGTCCAGGATGGTTCTTTCCAGATCGCTGACAGTAACCCGCTCGTAGGGTGTCACCCAGGTTGGCTCGTAACCCCACAGTGCTGATGGGGGCGCGTAGACAAAGCGGTAAGGCACGCCCAGGATCTCGCGGTCAGCCAAACGCCGGGACGTGGTGACTATAACGGTTGTGACCGGGCGGGTGAGCATGTTGTGAACATCCATCGCGCTCTCGTGGGAGATATAATAGGGCGTTTCGCCCAGCAGCTCGCGGGCGATGACGTAGCGACTGACCTGGGGCGTCGCTTCGTCCCCCGACGACAGCGGTACGATGGCGTAACGGCCGGCCGTCAGGCGGACCAGCCAGCCAGCGCGGGTGAGTCGGCGCAGGGTTTGCAATGTCGCGTCGTAACTGCTGTCCAATATCTCCTGAGCATCGGCAATGGAAAAGATGGTTCGATTGTCTTCAGCCAGTGCCGTGAGCAGTCGGGCGCTGGTTGAGCCAAGGGTTTTGCTGAGCATAAGGCTATCTATAAGGTTACGTGCATCAAAACGGTTGACTTAAGTCATATTCTATGCACAAAGCACTATTTTGTCAACTTTTCCCGTTCGATGAACCACTCTATCAGTGCGTTGAACTCTCGTTCATTTCACTTACAAGCTTTTCGCTCGTTTCAGGCATCCGACGCCTCCTGCTCCTCGGATGATTCCTTGGAAGCGACGACCTTTGGTT
>JAOZOT010000462.1 GCA_029933115.1 Anaerolineae bacterium
CTGCGCCCTCGGAGTGGGGCAGCCTGCCCAACCACGATTGAGTGCAGAGCTACCTATAATAGACCCTTCTGGGATATACCCCCTTGGGAGCTCTGATTGGACAAGTTGGCCTAAAAAAGCTATAATTGAAGGCGGGGCAAGGAGGAGCAAAATCTGCCATCTGGCAGATAAATCCCCTGTACCACTGGAGGCTAAATGCTTTGTGATAGTTGTGGGGCTCAAATAGAAGAGAATTTCACCTTCTGCCCCCACTGCGGACACAAAATCGGTGAACCAGAGAGAGGCCCGGTAGCCATTCTCCCCACCAGAGAGCAACTGTTTCCGCATTGGGTCTGGCTGCTAGGATTTGGCCTGTTCATCGGCTGCATTCTGATGAGTGTCCTCGGTGTGGGTTTGGCCGGGGTCTACGGGGGCCTCAAGGAACGGGCAGTTCTGGCCCGTCAGCAAGCAGAAGAACACTACAACAAGGGCCTCGCTCACCTCGAAGAAGGTGATTACAACCTGGCCGAGGCCGAGTTCAGAGAAGCCCTCCGCCTGGCCCCAGACTACTGGGAAGCCGCCGATAAACTACGGGAGGTTCGAGCCCAGGCCACAGCCATAGCCACACCCACCTCGGAGACCCGGAACGAAGCCGCCGATCTCATATATCAGCAGGCCCAGGAGCTTTATAGCCAACAGAACTGGTTAGAGACAGCCCTGAAGCTGGAGCAGTTACGCGGTCTCGATCCCTACTATGAACGAGAGAACGTGACAGAGATGCTCTTCTCCAGCTATTATAACATGGCTTTGGACCTGGTAGACAAAGACCGCCTGGAAGAAGCTCTGCGCAGCTTCGACAAGGCCCTGGAGGTGAAACCCGGCGACCCCGAGGCTCTGATGCAAAGGGAGCTGGCTTCCACGTACTTAACCGGCCTGGGCTACTGGGAAGCTGATTGGGTCAGAGCCATCGAGAGCTTCCAGGCCATCTATCAAATGGATCCAGAGTATAAAGACGTCAAACAACGCCTATACGACGCTTACCTGAACCACGGTGACCTCTATGCCGGCGAAGAAGCCTGGTGTCTGGCCGAGGAGAGATATGACCAGGCAGCAGCCCTGGATTCCAATGAAGACATCCTCGCCAAGCGGGATGACGCCGCTTATCACTGCCGGATCGCCGTCGCACCCACGCCGGTCATCACCGCTACTGTGACCCCGACTGCCACCATCGTCGCTGCGGTCGCCGTCACTGCTACGGTCACTCCCACGGTCTCCACCGCCGATGTGGGCAAAATCGCCTTTGCCGCTTACAATGCTGACGAAGGCACTTACGCCATATATATAGTCCAGGCCGACGGTAGCGGTCTGACCCAAGTAATGAGAGAAGCCAGTCAGCCCGCCTTCAGCCCCGACGGTCAAAAGATAGTCTTCCACTCCTGGCGGCAAGACAGATTGGGGCTCCAGGTTGCAAACGCCGGAGGCGGGGAGATGGCCGACGCTATCACCGGCACTCACATAGAAGACAGCGCCCCTAGCTGGTCACGAGATGGAGCGAAAATAGCCTTTGCCTCCAACAAAGAAGGAGACCGCCAGTGGCGCATCTATGTCAGTTGGCTTGTCGGAACAGGCGAGCCCGTCGAATTGCGCCTGGGCGAATCGCCTGACTGGTCGCCAGAGAGCGATAGAATCGTGTACCGGGGCTGCGATGAACGAGGTGACAACTGCGGGCTTTATATCATGGATGAGAACGGCGCCAACCCCACCCGGTTGACCACTGACCCCAGCGATAACGCCCCGGCCTGGTCACCTGATGGCAGCCGGGTAGCCTTCATGTCGGCCCGAGACGGCAATTGGGAGATCTATGTCGTAGACCTGGCCAATCCTGAACCCCGCCGGCTGACGACGAACCAGGCCAACGATGGACTACCGGCCTGGTCGCCCGACGGTCAGCGCATCGCTTTCCTCTCCGACCGTGACGGTATCTGGGCCATCTACCTCATGAACCCCGACGGCAGCGACCAGCACCAACTCGTCCCTACCGGCGGCACCTACAAAGACTGGCTCAGCGAGCAGATCTCCTGGACGAGGTAGGAGGTGAACCCATGACCTTGATTGAAGAAATAATAGCCCGTGAGATACTGGATTCGCGGGGCAACCCCACCGTAGAAGTAGAAGTGACTCTGACCGGCGGGGCGGTAGGGAGGGCTGCTGTGCCCTCAGGAGCTTCCACCGGTGTCCATGAGGCCGTCGAGTTGCGCGATGGAGATGAGGGCCGCTATGGAGGCAAAGGTGTACTCAAAGCGGTGGCCAACGTCAACACCGTCATCGCCGATGAACTCGTTGGCTGGGATGCCCTGGATCAGGCAAGCATTGACGAGTTCCTGATCGGCCTGGATGGCACACCAAACAAAGGGCGTCTGGGGGCCAATGCTATCCTGGGCGTCTCCCTGGCGGTGGCCAAGGCCGCCGCCAAAGCCCTGGGCCTGCCCCTCTACCGCTACATCGGCGGCGTCTCAGCTCGCACCCTGCCCGTGCCCATGATGAACATCCTCAACGGCGGCAAACACGCCGTGGGCTCCACCGACCTCCAGGAGTTCATGGTCATGCCTGTCGGTGCCGAGAGCTTTGCCGAGGCCCTGCGCTGGGGAGCCGAGACTTATCACAGCCTCAAAAACGTACTCAAAGACAAGGGCTACAACACCAATGTAGGCGATGAAGGCGGCTTTGCGCCCAGCCTGGGTTCCAACGAAGAAGCGATAGAAGTCATCGTGGAAGCCATCGAACAAGCCGGCTACCGGCCCGGTGAGGACATCTACATTGCTTTGGACCCGGCCGCCAGCGAGATTTACGAAGACGGTCAGTACCATTTGAGGAAAGAGAACCGCGTGCTCTCCGGCCAGGAAATGGTAGCCTTCTACGAGGATTGGGTCAGCAAATACCCTATCATCTCCATCGAGGACGGCTTGGCCGAGGACGATTGGGAGTCCTGGCAATTGCTGACTGCACGCCTTGGCGACCGGGTGCAGATTGTAGGCGACGATCTGCTGGTGACGAACGTGGAGCGGGTGGGACGAGCCATCCAAGAAAAAGCGGCCAACTCCCTTCTATGTAAAGTAAATCAGATCGGCACGCTGAGTGAGGCCATTGCCGCCGTGACTATGGCTCAGCGTGCCGGGTGGACGGCAGTCGTCTCCCACCGCAGCGGCGAGACCGAGGACGCCACCATAGCCGACCTGGTAGTCGCTCTCAACGCCGGGCAGATCAAAACCGGCGCACCGTGCCGCAGTGACAGAGTAGCCAAGTACAACCA